>USDN01000033.1 GCA_900553515.1 uncultured Blautia sp.
CAAGCTGGAACGGATCCTTTGTCATATCATACAGGTAATCATCTGCGTATACGTCTGAATCAGCCGCAGCCCCGCCGTTAATTCCCGGAGCATACACACCGTAGAGATATTCCGACGTACGAATGCAGCGTCCCACACGGCTCTCCGAAATCTGTGCAAATACCTGGTTCGGTCTGTTTGCAGTCTTTTTCTCTACGACATCCAACAGGTCTTCTCCGATCATCTTGTCTCCGACATCCACGCCTGCAAGAGCAAGAATCGTCTTAGGAAGACTTTCTGTACTTACAAGTTCTTCTACTGTCTTGCCGCCTGTGAACGGTCCGCCGCTGATGATAAGCGGCACCTTAAGACAGGCATCATGACCGGAACGCTTATAGTCGTCGTATCCATTCAAATGAGAATCTCTGTTTCGTGTCAGGAAATGGGAACCGTGGTCGGAAGCGTAAATGATCACCGTATTCTCATAAATACCTTTTTCCTTCAGCTTCGCTACAAGGCGTCCGAGATTTTCGTCAAGACTTGCACACTGTCCCAGATAGTCCGGATACTCCTCCGCCGCATTTCCGCCAAGAGCCTTCAGATCCTCCGGCAAAACAAAGTTTTTGTATTTTTCCTTCGATCCGTCCGGTCCCTCATAGTGCTTTCTGTCATTCTGATGATGCGGCTCAATCTGAGAAACAGTCATAAAGAACGGCTTCTTTCCATCCCATACGTCAAGGAACTCAAGCGCCATATCGTTGATGCAGTCTGCACGGTATCCCTTGAAATCAATCCGGTTGTTGTTCTCGTCAAATACATATCCATCATATCCGTGAGAAGTAAACTCCAGAACATCGGCAGCTCTCCAGTAGCCTGTATAACCTCCGCGAAGCTCTCGTGGGATTGCGGTAATTGTATGGTCAATCACCGGCGGTTTCTCCAGTTCGCCATCGCTTGCCAGATGCCATTTTCCAATGTAAGCCGTCTCGTATCCGGCCTCTTCGATATAGCTGCCAAGAGTTTTAACGCCCTGCGGGAGCATTACATTATTTCGGAAACAGCCAGTCTCCGTCGGATAGCGGCCTGTCTGGAAAAGAGCGCGGCACGGTCCGCACACCGGCTGCGGAGAAAATGCATTTTCAAACTTTATGCCCTCTGATGCGAGCCTGTCCAGATTCGGCGTAATGTCAAGCGGCTGTCCATAACATCCGCAGGTGTCCCATCTCTGCTGGTCACTAAAATAGAAGATAATGTTCTTTTTCATCAGGCTGTCTCCTTTTGCTTTTTATTTTCAACGATTTTTCCGCGAACAATTGCACCTACTGCAATGATAATCAGGGCGATAAAGATCCAGCAGTATATGCTGCTGATAAAAATTTTCGGATTTCCATCCGAGATAAACAACGCTCTTCTGAAGTTTGTCTCTGTCATCTTACCTAATACCATACCGAGAAGAATCGGCACTGCCGGCATATCAAACTTACGCAGAATCCATGCAACCAGAGCAAAAATCAGTGTAACGCCTACGTCAAAGTAGTTCTTGTTTACAGAATAAGCGCCTGCGAAGCAGAAGATCACGATAATCGGCGTGAGGATTTCCTTCGGGATCAGTACAACCTTTGCAAAAAGTCTCGTCAGAACCTTGCCCTGAAGCAGCATGAAAATATTTACGAGAATCAGTCCAAGCATGATCGCATACATAATATCGCCGTCTGTTGTAAACAGAGAGAGTCCCGGATTCAAACCGTTAATCATCAGCGCAGAAAGCATGATCGCTACCGTACCGTCTCCCGGAATACCAAGTGTCAGAAGCGGGATCAGCGTAGCTCCCGTTACGGCATTGTTCGCAGCCTCAGCAGCAGCAATACCCTCTACGGAGCCGTGTCCAAACTCTTTTTTGTGCTTTGACATGTTCTTTATTGTGTTGTAACTAAACCATGATGCCTCAGACGCTCCTGTACCTGGAATAATACCAACGCACACACCGATAATAGAGGAGATCAGGATCGGAAGGCGGATACGCTTCTTTTCATCCTTGGTCAGCACTCCGTCATCCTGCATTTTCTTCGTATCTACCTGCAGGGATGCTTTCTTATCTTCTGCTCTTGACATGATCTCTACGAGAGCGAACAGTCCAATCAGACAGATCGCAAGGTCAAGTCCGAGATACAGTCTTGACACACCGAATGTAAAACGGTCGTAGCTTGTCATCGGATCAGAACCGATGCAGGAAATCCACAGACCGATACATGCCGCCATAACGCCCTTGATCATACTCTTACCGGAAACGCCCGCGATGATCGTAAGACCGAACAGACATACCATAAAATATTCAGCTGTTCCAAGCTGAGAAGCAATCTGCGCTACCTGCGGTCCTAAAAACAGAAGCATAATTGCCGAGAAAACGCCTCCGAATGTAGATGCGTAAAGTGCAATCTTCAGAGCAACCTTCGTGCGTCCCTTTTTTGAGAGCGGATGCCCGTCAAGCATTGTAGCTGCCGCATGCGGAGTACCCGGAGTATTGATCAGGATCGCCGATACACTGCCGCCGTATCCGCCCGCACAGTAAATACCCAGCAGGAACATCATACCCGGGATTGCGCTCAGCTGATATGTAACAGGAAGAAACAAAATAACACAGAGGATAACGCTCAGACCCGGAATAGCCGCAAACACGGAACCGATAAAAACTCCGAGGTTGATCCATATAATATTCTGCAGCGTAAATAAAAGTCCCGCTGCCGGACCGATAAACTGTAACATCGTCCTGTCCTCCTTTAAAAGTTAACCTTCAGAAGGTAACGGAATGCAGCCCAGATCACTACAGCCAGTCCAATTGTGATCGCATAGTAGGATGGCTTTTTGCAGCGAAAGTATACGAGAAAACCAAGACAGCAGAAAAGTGCGCCTGCGATAAACTGCTGCGTATACTTGCTGATCAGAAATGTTGCCAGCAGAATTCCGAAGATAATGAGTGCTTTAATCTCTACCAGAAGATTGATTGTTTTTGTATTGAGCGGTTCTTTCCGGATCAGATGATAAATCTCCTTAATAATAAGCAGCGCACATGCGATCATCAGAACCACCATCAGCATTGTCGGAAACGCTCTGCCGTTGATCACGTCCTTATCAGATACCGTGACCTGTGTCGGCATCACTGTCAGTATAAATATACCAAATGCCAAAAACAGAATGCCTGCAACGAGGTCGGTGGGAACGCGGACTTCTTTTTTCTCAAGCTTTTCCCCCGTCCGTTCAAGCCAGGCATCCATACGTTCTATCCATGCCTTCATGGGATATACCTCCATTTATGTACAAATTTCCAGACAGACCCGGATTATATTTCTGTTAAGAAAAAGCAGAAACTTTCCCTTAACAGAAAACAGACTGCCGCAGGAAGCCTGCGACAGTCCGAGTTCCTTATCTATCAGCCGGCTACAACGTCCTTATACTCTTCTACAAGTGACTTCACATTGTCAATGTGTGCCTGTACGTCTTCCTCAGACATCGGATCCACTTCAAGAAGCATTGTATCCTGCAGCCATGTTGTTACTTCTTCATCTGCCAGAATATCATCGTAAAGAGTCTTCAGCTCAGTAACTGTTTCTTCCTCTGTGTCTGCCGGAGCCAGTACGAAGCAGCGGTTACGGAAATACGGATATCCATGCTCACCAACGCCTTCTACACCTGCAAACGGTCCATTCTCCAGGGCTTTCTCATCAAATGCACATGCAATTGTTACATCACCCTGCTCAAATGTCTCCAGAATCTGGGACTGGTGGGAAACTGCAAATGCTGTCTCGCCCTTAGCAACTGCCTGAGCTGCCTCTGCTGCTGACTCATACGGAACGAGTTTCAGAGAGTCGCCTGCTCCCATAGAACCGAACAGGGAAGCTGCAAGAAATGCCTCGGAACTTGTAGCACCGTTTACTGCTACGCTGATTGTCTCACCGGACTTCACATACTCTTCCAGAGCTGCAATACTGTCAATTTCCAGAGAAGCTTCTGCTGACAGTACGAATACGGAGGAATACAGGTTTTCTACAAACTCAAAATCCTCATAATCAAACTGAAGCTTTGCCGGATCAAGAATGGAAGTGATGGAAAAAAGTCCCTCACCTGCAAATACAAGAGCCGGATCACCTGCTGCATGGCTTGCAACCCATGTGTTTACAGTAGCTGCATCACCTTTTACAGCCTCTGCTACAAGAATCAGATCGTCTGAATACTCTGTAGACTTTGTAGCTGCCTGCTGGCTTACCATTGCCGCCACACCAGATGGCGCCCACGGACATGTAACAGTCCATGTTTCAGCTGCCTGCACAACGGTACCTCCCATCATTGCGATTGCCAGTCCTGTTGCCACTCCCATACCTAACAAACGTTTCTTCATGTTTCTTCTCCCTTCTGATCTTATGTTCCCAAGGAACAGTTCACTATATGATAATTTCACTATAGCATACAGATTTCGCATATACAATATGTTTACAGCTTTTTATAAAAAAGTTGTCTGGTTTCCGTCATTTTATCCAATAGTTGTTCTATTTTTTTCTTTTTTTATGCAGTTTATATGGATTTCCAACAAGCTTTCTGTTACGATATCATTAATTTTAACAAGAGAGGTAAATAATATGCCGCCATTTTCAGTATTAATCAAGCCCGCATCCGGCGCCTGCAACATGCGCTGTGACTACTGCTTTTATATGGACGAAACGACCAAACGCGAGCAGTCTTCCTACGGTCTTATGACCAGCAATACGCTCAAAAACGTTATCCGAAAGACCCTCCTGAATGCAGATACTGCAATCCACTATATGTTCCAGGGCGGAGAACCCACTCTGGCCGGACTGCCCTTTTTTGAGGAGGTTCTGAAATATCAGCAGCACTATAATAAGAACAACGTGGCCATCTACAATGCAATCCAGACAAACGGCGTCCTGATTGATGAAGACTGGTGCCGTTTTCTGCACGATCATCATTTTTTAGTGGGACTTTCAATAGACGGAACTAAAGAAATTCACAATTCCCTGCGTCATGACAAAACCGGAGGTGAAACTTTTTCCAAAGTCCTGCATGCCGCGGCACTTATGGATCGTTTTGAGGTGGATTACAATATCCTGACGGTTGTTACACCTGCCGTAGCAAAAGAAGCGAAGGCTGTATATTCTTATTATAAAGAAAAAAAATGGCTGTACCAGCAATACATTGCCTGTCTCGATCCTCTGGATGAGGGACACGGAAAAACTCCGTATGCACTGACACCAAATCTCTACGGTCAGTTTCTCATCGATCTTTTTAATCTCTGGTATCAGGACTGTCTGACTAAAAACGCGCCGTATATCCGGCAGTTCCAAAATTACGTCAGTATGGCAGCCGGACATCTTGCCGCCTCCTGCGATCAGTGCGGCGTATGCAGTGTTCAGTATGTGGTAGAAGCCAACGGAAACGTCTATCCGTGTGATTTTTATATGCTTGATGAATATCTTCTCGGGAATTTCAATGAAAACAGCTTCGCGCAGACGAACGAAAAGAGAGAAAAAATCGCATTTATCGAACGTTCCAAAAAGCTTCCGCAATACTGCAGGGACTGCAGCTATCACTGGATATGCAAAGGCGGATGCCAGCGCAACCGTGATTTTGTTCCGGAACTAGATGCATATGAAAACTATTTCTGCGAAAGCTATCGAATGTTTTTTGACGCATGTCTGGAAAAAATCAAAAATCTGGCAGCCGGGACAGACAGGAACATGCCATAAAAAATACCCGCGGCATCAAAATAGGACGCTGTAAAATGCGCTCCACCGGAGCACTCATTTTACAGCGTCCTTTTATAAATATCACATTTACGTCCGGCATTCAGATACAGGCTGCATCCCATTTACGCCAGAGTTATTATTTCATCAATACGTACACCAGTGTACCGACAATTCCCGATCCAAAAATAACCGGTATTGGTCCTATCTTTGTTTTTCTGAGCAGAACAAGACTGATGCAAAAGATGACTGCTTCTACGATCCTGAAATCAGCAAGCTGCACCGTAAACAGTGAGGCATCAAAAAGAGCAAGCAGGAGCAGTGACAGACCGGCAGATGCAATCATGGCAACTACAGCGGGACGCAGTCCTGTCAGTACGCCCTGAATCGTCTTGAGACTGCGGTATTTCACATAGAGCCAGGAAAGAATCAGTACAATCACAAAGGATGGGAAAATGCATCCAAGCGTACAAATAAGCGCACCCGGCAAACCTGCAATCTGCTGTCCGACAAACGTAGCACTGTTGACTGCGATCGGTCCCGGCGTCATCTCTGCAATTGTAATCAGATCTGCAAACTGACTCATTTCAAGCCACTGTTTCGTTTCCACAATCTGATTCTGAATCAGCGGAACTGCCGCGTATCCGCCACCAAAACTGAACAGTCCAATCTGAAAGAAAGACCAGAATAATTCCAGATAAATCATTTTGAGCCCTCCTTTCTGTCATCCGCAAAAACCTTCAAAAATCCAATCGTTCCGCATACAAGTATAATCACAATTGCACCGACCCCGAAAAAACATGTGGCAACAAATGCCAGGCACATCATTACAATCCAAAGCATACTTTTTGTCTTGATAATATTGTTTGCAAGATCAATCACCACATCACAGATTACAGCCGCAACACCGGCACGCATAACCTGCAGTGCAATCGCAATATAAGTATTGTCTTTAAACTGGTTATAAAATACCGATATGATGGAAATAATCACAAGCGGCGGGATAACCGCACCAAGTGTACAGACAACTGCACCCCAGAATTTCTTGATCCGGTATCCGACCACAATCGCAATATTCACGCCAAGCGCTCCCGGGGACGACTGTGCAATCGCCGTCATATCGAGCATTTCATCATCCTGAAGCCAGCCAAGCTGCGTCACAAATTTCTGCTTCATCATACTGATAATAACGAACCCACCGCCAAATGTGCTGGCACTTAACAGAAGTGTCGTCAAAAATAATTTCCAGTAGATCTGCAGATCAGACATCTGGGACAGTGCTGTGTTGCTTTCCTGTTTTTTCATTTGCTGCTTACCCATTTTATACCTCTCCTGATTTATCACACTGGTTAGAAGTGTCACCCGTTTTCGATATACAAACACTGGGGAGTCTTCTCGACTGAAATAAATTATACAGAAGAGCAAAATAAGTGTCAATACTCTGCCAGACAGTCTTTTGTTACTGCTGCTTTATACACCGTACTTTTCTTTATTTTGAGTTCTTACGCAAACTGGCTCATATAAAGAGCCGCATATTTTCCATTCTTTTTCATCAGCTCCTCATGATTTCCCACTTCCTTAATATCTCCGTCTTCCATATAAAGGATCATATCTGCATCGCGGATAGTGGAAAGGCGATGGGCGATCACGAAGCTTGTACGACCCTTCATCAGCTCCGCCATAGCTTTCTGGATCAGAACCTCTGTATGAGTATCCACATTGCTGGTAGCCTCATCCAGGATCATGATCTCCGGATCAGACGCAATGGCGCGGGCAATAGTCAGAAGCTGCCGTTCTCCCTGGGAGATATTTTCTGCACCTTTACTTAACACCATATCATACCCTCCCGGAAGGGTTTTAATAAAGCTGTGTGCACAGGCAGATTTCGCAGACTCTTTGATCTTTTCTTTCGGCATATTTTCTTCCGCATATCCGATATTTTCTCCAATAGTTCCTTCAAACAGCCAGGTATCCTGAAGAACCATGCCAAATCGGTCGCGAAGTTCCTCTCTTGACATATCCGTAATCCTGACGCCGTCTACTTTGATCGATCCTCCGTTTACCTCGTAGAAACGCATCAGAAGATTGATAAGAGTGGTTTTCCCGGCGCCTGTAGGCCCTACTACCGCAACCTTCTGTCCGGGCTTTACCGTCAGATTGATCCCGTTCATCAGAAGATGGTCCGGTGTATATCCGAATTTTACATTTTCAAAAGTAACCCGTCCGCTTCGATCCTTCGGAACCACACACTGCTCGCTGTCCGGAATCTCCTCTTCTGCATCCAGAAGGCTGAAAATACGGTTTCCTGCTGCCGCTGCCGCGCCAAAACTTCCTACCATTCCTGCAATAGCAGAAAACGGCTCCGCGAAACGCCATGTGTATTCCAGCATAGCCTGCACGTTTCCTACTGCAATTTTTCCGGCAATAGCCCAGAGACAGCCAATTGCTGCACAGAGTACATACCCCAGGTCATTTACAAGAGTGGTGATCGGGCTTACTGCCCCTGCAGTCGTTTCTGCTTTTCTGGAACTGGTTTTCAGTGCGTCATTCAGTCCGGCAAATGCTTTTTTTGCACGTTCCTGATAATTAAAGGTCTGGACCACCGACTGTCCATTATACATTTCTTCCACATAACCGTTCAGTTTCCCCAGCAGCTCCTGCTGTTCCCCATAATACTTTTCACTGGCCTTCATTACCCCTGCCGCGCTCAAAAGAGAAAGCGGAACCATAATGATCGGAATCAGAGACAATGACGGACTGATCAGCAGCATCATGATCAGAACACCTGCCGCTGTCGTTACCTGAGTTACTACCGCAGTCAGGTTCTGGCTGATGGTATTATTAATCGTATCTACATCATTGGTAATAACACTTAATATATCTCCGTGAGTATGAACATCATAATAATTCAATTTTAAACGATGCATTTTCTCATCGATCTCCCGCCGTATCGTCTGCATCACATTGGCAGTAATCTTTGCCATTCCAAATCCCTGCAGAAAGGAAAACAGCTGAGAAACAAAATACAGGGCAACCAGCGCTGCCAGAAGCCAGAGGATCTTTTCCCAGTAAAACGCTCCGTCTGCAATGCCGGCAAAAAGTGTTGTAGTCACCTTCCCCACAAGGAAAGGCGCAAGAACCATAAAAGCTGTGCTGATCACCGCTGACAAAAGTACCAGGATCAGGCGCAGACGGTATGCTTTCAGATATCCCAAAAGCCGCTTAAATATTGTTGTGTTTTTCATATCAGATTGCCTCCTTTCCCAACTGTATCTCTGCAATTTCCCGATAAAGAGGACAGGTGTTTAACAGCTCCTTATGTGTTCCATTTCCCACGATCTGCCCGTCGTCCACCACCAGGATACGGTCTGCATCCAGAATCGTGCTGACCCTCTGTGCTACCATGATCACTGTCGCATTTCCTATACTCTCTTTCAGATTCTGACGCAGCTGACGGTCTGTTTTCATATCCAACGCAGAAAAACTGTCGTCAAATACATAGATTTCCGGTTTTTTCATCATTGCTCTGGCAATTGCCATACGCTGCCTCTGACCTCCGGATAAATTCGTTCCTCCCTGGGCAATTGCATCATGATATCCCTGTTTCTTTTTGCAGATAAATTCATCTGCACATGCGATCTTTGCCGCCTGCTTCCAGTCTTCCTCTGTGCCATTTTCCTTTCCAAAATTCAAATTATCTGCAATGTCTCCGGAAAACAGCACATTTTTCTGCGGAACATATCCAATCAGAGAACGCAGATCCTCCATACGATATTCCTTTGCATTTACTCCGTCAATTAATACCTCCCCGAACATTGGATCATACAGCCTTGGGATCAGTTTCAGGATACTGGATTTACCACGTCCGGTTCCTCCTATAATGGCTGTTATCTCTCCTGGATTTGATACAAAACTTACATCTTTCAAAATCGGCTCATCTGCTCCCGGATATGCAAATGTCACATGACGAAACTCCACAGTGGCATGTGCCGGACGCTTTTCCAGAGGAAAACTCCCGTCTCTGATAGAACTTTCTGTTTCCAGAACTTCTGAAATTCGTTTTGCACAGGCATAGCTGGTAGGGAACATCATAATCACCAGTGACAGCATCATTACAGAAGTCAGTACCATGCTGATATACTGGCTGTTTGCCACCAGAGATCCCACCTCCATAGCGCCGGTATTCACATAACAGGCTCCCATTCCCAGAACAGCTGCTGTGGTAACGCCAAAGATCACACTGATTACCGGCATTAAAAGACTGGTAATACGACCTGCTGTCATAGCTGTCATGGCATAATCGCCATTGGCTTCCTCAAAGCGGCCGCTCTCTGCTTTCTGTTTATTAAATGCGCGGATCACACGTACGCCTTCCAGAGACTCCAGAAACAGACGGTTGATCTGATCCAGTTTTTTTCTCAGACGAATAGAATACCGGGAAGCTAATATCATAATGATTGCCAGTGCAATAAGAAGCACGGGAATTGCCACCAGCAGTACAGAACTGACCTGACCGCCTGTAGCAGCGGAAAACACGAGTCCTGCAACTGCCATCATAGGCGCAAGAAGCCCCACACGAAGCAGCAGCGTCAGAAAGTTCTGTACATTGGTAATGTCTGAAGTACTTCTGGTAACAAGACTTGCCGTACCGAACTTATCCATTTCCGCAGCAGAAAACTCCTGCACTCTGGAAAAAACATGATTTCTCAGCTGTGCCGCAAAATCTGTAGATATATAGGATGCGATCTTAACAGACCAAAAGCTGATGATACAGGACAGTACTGTAATGCCTGCCATAATCGCTGCATACATCCAGATTACACTGTTTTCGCCTTCCGCAACTCCATGACTGATCATCTGCGCCAGAAAAGACGGCAGTAGCATCTGCCCTACAGCCGACAATAATACCAGCGCAAACAGACCGGCAACCTGTTTTGGTTTTAACTTTACTTTTGAAAATATCGTTTTCATAATAGCTGAATCTCCCCTTCAATCCTTGATTTCTTCTTTGTCAGAAGGTATCATATAATGTACAGCAACTGTACAGTCAAGGGGGTTTTTATGGATCATAAAAAATATTTATATTCATCTGGAGAATTTGCAAAATTTACCGGTGTCAACAAACGTACTTTACACTATTATAATGACATTGGGTTATTTCAGCCGGAAGTGATCCGGGAAAACGGCTATCATTACTATACCTGCTTTCAATTCGCTCAGCTGGAATTAATCCTGACCTTACGCAAGGTCGGGCTTTCTATTGAGGAAATCCGGGAATATGTAACAAGACCGTCCGATGAATCCTTTTCTCAGATGATGACCAAAAAGAAAAAGCTGATCGACGAATCCATCGAACAGCTTTTATCTGCACAGGCTTTTCTGGAGCAAAAAGCAGAACGTCTGAAACTGGGAATGCAGTCTCACCACGGCAAAATAGAACTATGTACTCTCCCGGAAAAAAAGCTTGTACTTTCCTCTTCTATCTCCGGACGATATGATGAAGAAGATTTTTCCGTTGCCGCTGAGTTTTCACTTCGCCTGAAGAAACTCTTCCATCTTTACGACAGCTTTGGAAGCCGTATCTCCACAGACAATCTTCAGAAAGGCAATTTCACCGGCTACGACTCCTTCTTTGCCTACTGCCCTCCTGCTTCCGATTCCTGGGACATGATCCTTCCTGCCGGAAAGTATCTGCGCGCCTTCTGTGTCGGTGACTGGAGCAGGATCCCTGCCGTTTATCAGTCTGTTCTTGCCTATGCCCGCGAACATGATCTGACCCTTACCGGACATGCCTACGAAGAAGGTTTAAACGAAATGTCCATCAACGACCGCAGTGATTATATTACCATGATCACGATCCGATGCGAATAACAAAGTCTTTCTGCACCGGACCATGCTTTTTATATATCACGAATGCTGTCTTGTATAAATTTTCAGGCAGACCCAGTAGCTTCCTGCCATCAGAACTCCCCCCAGGATCAAAGCAATCCCTGTCAGGATCTTCGGATCTGTCTGAAAAATCCTGCTTATCCACTGACCGCGGCTGGATAAACCATAAAATCCGGCAGTGACGATAACCATCCCCACATAAAGAATGGTTCCTTTTTTATTTCCCAACAGATAAAATCCAATGCTGAACACCGCTGTTGCGATCAGAGATACTGCAACGCCGGCTGCCACATAAAACATTCCTGTCCGGATATCCACCGTTTTTCCCAGATATACATAGCCCAGTACCATAATTACAGAAATCACCGTGTTAATCCCCATATAAATAAAATTATCAATAAAGCGCGCCATAATGATCTCTTTCTTTGTAACCGGGTAAGTCAGCATGATCTCATCAAACTGAACCTTCTCATCCTGTTCCAGAGCCATCTGAAAAACGGAAATCGTAGTCATGGGAATGCACAAAACAACAAAAAGCATCATCATATACCTGTTTGATCCCATAAGGACTGCAAGTACAACCATTGCCAGATATCCAAGTACGTTACTCAGCAGATTTTTAGGAATACAAAATGTATCATAAAAATCTTTTTTTATAATTCCCCACATACTATACCTCTCCCTTCACATACATCAGCATAATGTCTTCCACAGACGCCTTTTCCATTTCCAGATCCGGAAAAACACTTAAAATTCCATTCCTGTTCCTTACCAGAACCTTATACTCATAGGGTTCCTTTTTAAATGAAACAATATCTTCCTCCCGAAGAGACTCGAAAAAGTCTTTTCCGCAATGCAGGACTCCATAATCATTCTGCAGCTCATCATAGCTTTTTACAAACTGAAGCTTTCCTTCATGAAGAAAGGCAATATAATCTGCCACTTTGTCAAGATCGCTGGTAATATGGGAAGACATCACAACCGTATGGTCTTCCTCCTCTGTAAATTCCCGGATCAGTTCCAGAATCTCATCCCGGAAAACAGGATCCAGACCGCTGGTTGCTTCATCCAGGATCAGAAGTCTTGGCTTGTGGCTGAATGCTATGGCAAACTCCAGCTTCATTTTCATTCCCTTGGAGAATTTTTTCAGTTTCTTGTCTGCCGGAAGTCCAAATCGGGACAAATAAGCGTCATACTTCTCCATATCCCAGTTCCGGTAAACCTTTTTCAGCATTTTTCCAATAAATTCCGGCGTATATTCCAGATTGTAATGGCTGACGTCAAAGATAACTGCAATATCCTCCTTGATCTCTTTTTCCCGATTTTTTAACTGCTTTCCTAAAATTTTTATCTCTTCATAATCTGCCCTGATCAGTCCAAGCAGGGACTGGAGCAAAGTGGATTTCCCGGCGCCGTTTTCTCCCACCAGCCCCAGAACCGTACCCTGGGGAACGTTCAGGCTTAAATTTTTCAGGGAAAAATCCCTGTATTCTTTTGACAGATTCTTTATCTCAATTGCATTTTCCATCATATACCTCACACACCTTTACGTCTTATTCGCTGTAAAGCAGCTCCAGACTTTCCTTCAGAGAATCCAGAGACACACTGTTCTGTTTCGCCAGTTCACATGCTTCTGTTAAATATTCTTCTATCTTTCTCAGATTTTCCTCCCGTATAAAATCCTGATTCTGTGCAGATACAAACGTCCCTTTTGCCGGAACTGTCACAATAAATCCGTCCTTTACAAGATCGTCATAGGCTCTCTGAGTAGTGATAACACTCACATGGAGTTCCTTCGCCAGCTTTCGCATAGACGGCATGGGATCTCCCGGTTTCAGTTCCCCGCTCATAATCATCCCCTTGATCTGTGAAGTGATCTGTTCATAAATCGGTTTCGTACTGGCATTGCTTAAAATTATTTCCATATTAAATCATCCTGTACCTTTTACTTGAAACAGAACCTGTGCACCGGTTCTGCATCTGTACTTATGTTACAAGTACAGTATATACTACAATGTATATACTGTCAATATTAAATATATACAGTTTTCGACAAAAAAACACCGGTTTCTTTTTTTGTAAAGAAACCGGTGTTTTCCACTTATTTAAAAAATCCCGCCGATCAGGTAAACTGCCAGAGCAGCCACCCACGCGATCACACACTGTCCGATCACTACTCCGACAGCCCATTTGCCGCCCAGCTCTCTTTTGATCGCTGCAATTGCCGCAACGCAGGGCGTATAAAGAAGACAGAACACAAGAAGGCTTGCCGCTGCCAGAGGCGTAACAGCTGCCAGCAGCGCCTCTGTACTTCCAAACAGTACGGAAAGGGTGGAAACCACACTTTCCTTTGCCATAAATCCTGTGATCAGAGCGGTGGATATCCGCCAGTCTCCAAATCCCATAGGCTTAAATACCGGAGCGATCGCTCCTGCCAGCATGGCAAGAATACTGTCTTTAGAATCCGTTACAATATTCAAATGCATGTCAAAGGTCTGTAAAAACCAGATGGCAAGTGTTGCAAGGAAGATTACGGTAAAGGCTCTCTGAAGAAAATCCTTTGCTTTATCCCACAGAAGATGTCCTACGTTTTTTGCCCCCGGCATACGGTAATTTGGAAGCTCCATAACAAACGGAACCGCCTCTCCGCTGAACATGGTACGGCGAAGCAGAAGCGCTGTCAGAATTCCCATGACAATTCCTCCGAAATACAGAAGGATCATTACCAGCGCACTGTTTTCCGGGAAAAAAGCCGCTGCAAAAAATCCATAAATAGGAAGCTTTGCAGAACAGCTCATAAATGGTGTCAGAAGAATGGTCATCCTTCGGTCCCGCTCGGAAGGAAGGGTTCTGCTTGCCATAACTCCCGGTACGGTACATCCGAAACCAATCAGCATAGGAACGATACTCCGTCCGGAAAGACCGATCTTCCTCAGCAGCTTATCCATCACAAACGCTACTCTTGCCATATATCCGCTGTCCTCCAGAAGAGACAGGAAAAAGAACAGAGTTACAATAACAGGAAGGAAACTCAGCACGCTTCCCACGCCGTTGAAAATACCGTCCATCACAAGCGACTGAAGCACACTGTTTACATGAGCCGCCGTCATAAGCTGATCCACATAGCCGCCTAAGGCAGTGATTCCCATATCCAGGATATTGGCAAGAAAAGCCCCGATCACTCCGAATGTCAGATAAAAAACAAGAGCCATAATACCGATAAAGCATGGGATTGCCGTATATTTTCCAGTAAGGATCCTGTCGATCTTCGTACTTCTGATATGCTCCTTACTTTCTTTTGGCTTCACTACAGAATCGTCGCAGACCTTCTCAATAAAGTCAAAACGCATATGTGCAATGGCGGCGGAACGGTCAAGACCGCGTTCCGTTTCCATCTGTCTGACAATGTGTTCCAGCATTTCCTTTTCATTCTGATCCAGATTCAGTTTTTCAAGAATCAACTCGTCTCCCTCTGCAAGTTTGGCTGCTGCAAACCGAACAGGGATCTCTGCGTCTCCGGCATGATCTTCGATCAGATGCATAATGGCATGGAGGCATCTGTGTACGGCTCCACCGTCGTCCTCCACATCACAGTAGTCCATTTTTTCCGGTTGTTCCTGATATTTTGCCACATGAAGGGCATGGCTTACAAGTTCATCAATACCCTCATTCTTTGCAGCGGAAATCGGAACAACCGGAATTCCCAGCATTTCCTCCATGCGGTTGATGTTTATGGAACCACCGTTTTCTCTTACCTCATCCATCATGTTCAGGGCAAGAACCATAGGAATATCCAGCTCCATCAGCTGCATGGTAAGGTAGAGATTTCTTTCAATATTCGTTGCATCCACAATATTGATAATACCTCTGGGATGCTCATTCAACACAAAATTCCTGGTTACAATTTCTTCACTTGAATACGGGGACATGGAATAAATACCCGGAAGATCCGTCACCAGAGTGTTGCTGTTTCCACGGATAGAACCGTCCTTCCTGTCTACCGTAACACCGGGAAAATTCCCTACATGCTGGTTAGAACCTGTCAGCTGGTTAAAAAGCGTGGTCTTTCCGCAGTTCTGGTTTCCTGCCAGAGCAAAGGTAAGAAGTTCTCCGTCAGGAAGAGGATTTTCTGTTTTTTTATAATGGAATTTTCCGCCTTCGCCAAGTCCCGGATGAGGGATCGGCTGGGTTGAACGTTTCTTTTTTTCAGCAGAAACGCCTGCGTCTCTTATGTTCTCTATCTCAATTTTTTCCGCATCGGCAAGACGGAGAGTAAGCTCATAGCTGTGGATACGCAGCTCCATGGGGTCTCCCATAGGCGCATATTTGACCATGGTCACATCTCCCTGGGGAATCAGCCCCATATCAAGAAAATGCTGTCTTAATGCTCCTTCACCGCCCACAGAACGTATCGTTGCCGTCTTTCCGATCGGCAGATCCTTTAGCGTCATTCGTTTTTCCTCTTTTCACTTTCGTCATAGGCATCGTATAAACAACTACTGTTTGTCACAGATAACTTTATGACAAATCCATGTGTTTGTCAATAGAAAAGCCCTTTATTTTTCGACAATATGACCAGTGTTTTTTTCTCTGAAAGGCTTTATAATAAACCTCAGTTTTATATCAGGAGGAACAGATTATGGAACGTAAATGGTGGCATGATAAGGTTGCTTATCAGATCTATCCGAAAAGCTTTTTTGACTCAAATGGCGACGGAATTGGAGATATTCCCGGAATCATACAGAAACTGGATTATCTGAAGGATCTGGGTGTGGATATTTTATGGATCTCCCCCTGCTATCCTTCCCCTTTTGCCGATCAGGGCTATGATATTTCCGACTATTACAACATTCATCCGGCCTTCGGAACTCTGGAAGATATGGACAGTCTGATCGAAGAATCACGCAAAAGAAATATGTACGTTCTTCTGGATCTTGTGGTGAACCACTGCTCCGATGAACATGAATGGTTTCAAAAAGCCTGCGCAGATCCCGAAGGAAAATATGGAAATTTCTTTTACATCGAAGACTGTAAAGAAGGCAGGCTTCCCTGCAACTGGCGCAGCTATTTTGGAGGAGCTGTATGGGAGCCTCTGCCCGGTCATCCGGATAAACAATATCTCCACCTTTTTCACAAAAAACAGCCGGATCTGAACTGGGAAAACCCGGAAGTACGCGAGGAAGTCTACAAAAATATCAACTGGTGGCTGGACAGAGGTCTTAGTGGTTTCCGAATTGATGCCATCATCAATATCAAGAAAAAACTGCCTTATAAAGATTATCCAACAGACCGTCCGGACGGACTTTCCTGTGTGGATCATATGCTGGCAGACGCTCAGGGTGTAGGAGAATTTCTGGGAGAAATGCGAAACCGCGGCTTTGCCCCTCATGAAGCATTTACCGTAGGAGAAGTATTTAATGAAAAAGATGAAGAACTTCCGGATTTCATTGGAGACAACGGATATTTTTCCACTATGTTTGACTTTGCTCCGGTTGTTTTCGGCGGCAGCAGCAAAGGCTGGTACGACCGCAAAAGAATTACTCCTGACGACTATAAACGCTGCTGTTTCCACTCTCAGAAGCGTATAGGAGACATTGGTCTTCTTTCTAATATCATTGAAAACCATGATGAACCAAGAGGTGTCAGCCATTATATCCCCGACGGAGAAACCAGTCTCCACAGCAAAAAAATGCTGGCTGTCATGTACTTTATGCTGAAAGGTCTGCCCTTTATCTATCAGGGTCAGGAGATCGGTATGGAAAATATGAAATTCACTTCCATCGACCAGATTGATGATATCAGTACCATTGATGAATACCATGTTGCGCGGAATGCAGGCTGCTCGGAAGAAGAGGCTCTGAAATGTATTTCTCTCTACAGCCGGGATAATGCGCGTACTCCCATGCAGTGGGATTCTTCAGAAAACGCCGGATTTTCTTCTGGAAATCCATGGCTGGATGTAAATCCTAATTATAAGAAAATTAATGTAAAAAACCAGTTAAATAACCCTGATTCTCTGCTTTCTTTTTACAAAAAACTGATCGCACTCCGTAAGAACCCTCAGTACAGAGAAACCATTGTTTACGGTGAACTGATCCCCTATCTGGAAGACCGGCACAACCTGATGGCATACCTCCGAAAAGGAGAAAAAACACTGCTGGTGATCGGGAATTTCCAGACCGGTCCACAGGATATCCCTCTTCCCAAAGCGTGTAAAAAAGTTCTTTTAAACAATTATCCAGAGGCAGACATCACAGATCATGTGCTGCATCTGAAGAACTATCAGACAGTAATTTTGGAGCTTTGATTTTTCCCCAGTACAATCCGTACCCGGGTTCCCAGGCCGGTTCTGGAAAGGATCTCAAAATATCCTCCATGCTTGTCCACGATCCACTTGGCAATGGCAAGTCCCAAACCGGTACCCTGGTAGCTCCGGACCTCATCTGCCCGGTAAAAACGGTCAAACATGTGCGCTACATCCGCCTCTTCCATACCAATACCGGTATCCTGAACCTGCAGATAGGGAATCCCTTCCCTGGTCTTTCCAAGACTAAAGACGATCTCATCCCCTTCATGGGTATATTTGGCACTGTTATCAGTCAGGATACGCACTGCCTGCTTCAGAAGGGTTCCGTCCGCCTGCACCACGATCTCTTCCTGTGTTTTTCGGTAACGATACGGATGCTTTTCATCGATCATCAACGATTCTTCATAAATTTCTTCCATCAGCTGAGAAAGAGAAATCTCCTCCAGTGTCAGTTTTGTCTTGCCGCTGTCACCTCTTGCTAGAAAGAGAAGCTGTTCCACCAGGTATTTCATGTGTTCGGACTCATGCTGAATGGCCTCTATGGATTCGTTCAGAACCTTCTCATCTCTGCTGCCCCACCGGGCAAGCATATTTGCATAGCCCTGAATGACGGCAATGGGCGTCCGAAGCTCATGGGAAGCATCATTGACAAACCTTGCCTGCTGCCTGTAGGAATCTCTCATACGCATCAGAAGGTTGTTCATGGCAGCTTCGATTCCCTGAAGGTCGGAATCTCCAAATGACAGAATCTCCTGTTCGTTTGGCTGAAGGCTGGAGATCGCATCTTCGATCTGCTGATACTTTTCTTCTGAAAAAGTCATCCGGCTCAGTTCATCTGCCTTTAAAGCAATCTCATTGATCGGCGCAAGAATACGACGGATACTTTTTTCTTCTTCCATATAGTCAAAAAAACTGCCAATCAGCTGAACCGCAGCCACGATCCCGATCAGAATCCCGATCACCCGAAGAGCAGAAAAGACCGGCAGCTCCAGAAGCAGCTTCCCGTCTGTATCCAGTACCATATAAGTCAGTTCCTTTATTTTTTCAAAACCCACCAGTCTTCTCTGATAGTTCCATACCAGCTCTCCCAGACGGGTGATCTCCTGATCACAGATCCACCCGACGCACAGTGTCACAAAAAGAAACAGATCAAAGCCCAGATACATGCCAAGCTTTCTTCCGATCCAGCTCCAGTGAAGCTTCATGACAATAGAGGACATCCTTTTTGTTTCTGTACTGATATTTTTTTCCACCATAAATCATTCCTCTTTGATCACATATCCTACGCCACGAACAGTGCAGATCATTTTTTCCCCGTATACCTCGTCGATCTTTGACCGTAGAAAACGAACATACACGTCAACAACATTTGTCTCTCCCATATAGTCGTAACCACATACTTTTTCCAGAAGGATTTCCCGGGAAAGTACGATATTTTTGTTTTCCAGAAGCACCTGGAGCATACGGAATTCCCGGTTGGTAAGATGAATCTCCTGTCCGTTCCAGGTAACCTGATGACGTTTTTCTGACAGCCGGAGATCTTTCCAGTACAGAGTTCCCTCCTCCCGGACAGCTGTGACAGCCGGAGACGTTCTTCCATGAAGCTTCAGACCTACACGGATCCTTGCCAGTAATTCTTCAATAGCAAACGGCTTGGTAATGTAATCAACTGCACCGGCATCCAGCCCCGCAACCTTATCCATCACTGCATCACAGGCGGTCAGAAGAATCACCGGAGTCCTGATCTGTTCCTGCTGAAGCCTCCTCAGAACCTCCAGTCCGTTCAGTCCCGGCAAAAGGATGTCCAGAAGAATCAGATCATAATTTCCTTCTTCCGCAAGCGTCAATGCTTCTCTTCCATTCCCGCTTTTGCTTACCTGATAACCTTCATGAAGAAGCTCCAGTTCTACAAATCGTGCCAGTTTTTCCTCATCCTCCACAATCAGAATATGTGCCATTTCATACATTTCCCCTTCCCTTGTATTATCATGTTAAAGTCAAAGGACGCCTGGAGTCATACTATAAGATCAGCTCCTGCTCACGAAACAGATTGTCCGCCCATATCTTATATTCACTGACCCTCTGGGCCTTCCGGATCTTCTTCAGATATTTCTCCGGATTGGTAAATGAAGTACCCAGATATGCCCATAATTCTTTCATTTTATACAGCGTATTTTTATCTCCGGACATATAATCCACATATCCGTTCAGAAGCTCCTCATGAAATTCCTTCAGCTTTTCCTTATACTGCTGCGGCTCCTTTTTTTCCCCGTTTCTGATGTCTGAAGGCAGCCATGGTTTTCTCAGGATTCCTCTTCCCAGCATTACCTTTTCCGTCTTCGGAAACTGCTGAAGCAGATCTTCATAATGGGAAACGCTGGTGATATCTCCATTATAGCACAGAGAATGGCAGCTTCTTTCTGCTGCCATTCCAAAAGCCTCCCTGTGGATTGTTCCGGGCTTATACTGGTCTGTTTTCAGCCGCGGATGAACGATCAGCTCCTCCAGAGGATACTTTTCATAAATTTCCAGAAGCTGCTGCCACTCCTCCTCATCCTCTACGCCGATCCTTGTTTTTATGGAAATTTTCATAGGACAGGCGGTAAAGATCTCTTCCAGAAAGCGGTCCAGTTCCCTTGTCAGTTCCAGAAATCCGGCGCCTCGGTTTCTTGAAGTCACCGTAGGAGAAGGACAGCCCAGATTCAGATTGACCACCTGATATCCATAAGACTGTATGGCTTTTGCGATAGCCAGAAAATCCTCCGCACGGTTGGCAAGTATCTGAGGCACCAGCTCCATCCCCTTGTTGTTTTCCGGAAGAATATCCCGGATTTCCTTTTGATTCAACTTTTTGCTCATGATAAAAGGAGCAAAATATCGATCGATGTCTCCGTAACATTTATAGTAAGCATTTCTGTAAATATAACCTGTGATCCCCTCTAAGGGAGCCATATAAAGCTGCATATATCCATTCCTTTATCTATATTTTACCAGAATAACCTTCTGACTCCGGCATCTGGTAATTAAATCAGGCTCAAAAGATGCCTGACGAATTGTATTATAACGGTTTTTGCAGCTTATGACAATCCGGGTTTTCCCTGATCCTGTGAAAGCTTCAGATAACTGTCACAGCTTCTCATACTCATCTTTTACCTTGTCCGCAAACTCTCCTGCCTTTTCCATTGCTCTGTTCATACCTTCCAGATCATCCTTTCCCTTAAAGGAATAACGGCAGTCAAAAAACAGCGCGATCACCGCTGCCGGTATCATAAACTGCCACAAAAAGAGCAGAAGGATAAGCATTGCGATCACAGGAACTCTGAGGATCTCCTCTCCTTTTCTTGAGACACAGAAAGCATTGTCTCTTGTCTTTCTGATAAAGATTCGAAAAAGATGTCCCAGTTTCTGGCAGGTTTTTCTGGAAGCCTCTTCTTCCTGCTCCTGCACTTTTTCTTTTACATCCACATACTGTGTCTGCTCATCACAATTTGTCGTATAGGATTCCTGACTGGGCGGTTTTACCTTTCCCTGTTTTTCCAGATAAACCATAGCATCCAGAAGATCCCAGTCTGATGCTTCCAGCGCTTCCTTTGCCTCTTCATAAGAAACACTTGCTCTTTGTCTTAATTTTTCAACCTTTTCCAGCTGTTCCATATTTTCACCCTGTCCTTTCAAGAATATTGTTTTCTTTTGATGCTTATACTCTAACAGAAGTTTCTTAATCCATTCTTGAAGAAAGATTAAAAACTGATTAATTTTTAAAGTACCTGCACTTAAAAACAATAGTCTGTTTTCTGTTCACAATTTTTTCACAAAATAATTAGCACTCATCTCTTGATAATGGAAGTCGATTTTTGTCCTGTCTTGTGTATCCCGGAAGTGCCTGTTTTACAGGCTTTCCGGGGCAACAGTCATTTTGTCTGGTATTGTAAAGCAGTGTCAGATTTGTCGTAAATGTCGTAAATTTGTGGTCAAAAAATGATGAGAAATGGAGAGTGCTAATAAAATGAACGCATTTCATGTTGGTGTGACGCAGGTAAAAAATGTTTTGGAATTAATCTGATTGAAGATTCTGGTATTGTAAGGGATATTTTACAGAGATTAGAATTAGAAACAGAAGAATAGAAAATAAGTTATGCAGAAAGGCGTGAGTCATAGAAATGTGGCTTGCGTTTTTTGTCTGGAAAGGAAGTGGGGTAGAATGGCACAAGTCTTTCATGTAGAACAAAACAAAAATAATTTTTATTCTTATCAAGTTTTTAAATAGATGGTATAGTAAATGTAAGAAAATCACGAAATGGAGATTTGAAACGTAAACAGACTATGATAAAAATATTAATTATAGAAGATGAAATACGCCTGGCAGATGTCTTATATGACTGGTTTTACAATAAAAATTTTCAGGTGACTGTCTGCCATGATGGAATATCCGGATATGAGACCGCATTAAAAAATTCTTATGATGCAATTATTTCAGACGTAATGCTGCCAGGAATAGATGGCTTTTCCATAGTAAAAAATTTGAGGAGTATGAAAGTCAGGACACCGGTTATTATGCTTACGGCCAGGGTGGAGCTACAGGATAAATTGCAGGGATTTGATGCAGGTGCAGAAGACTATCTTACCAAACCTTTTGAAATAGAAGAACTGGATGCACGTGTAAAAGTGCTGTTAAGGAAAAATGAGAAGGGAAAGGAAGAGGAAGAAGAAACCGGGGAGCGGCCAGATTTTGTACTGGAAAAAAACAGCCGTATATTGAAAAATTCGGTTGGAAATAAAAAGGTGAAATTATCAGGAAAAGAATATACATTGTTGTCTTATTTTGTGGAAAATTATGATCAGGTATTGTCTAAAGAGCAGATTACGGTTCGAATCTGGGGCTATGACACAGATGTAGAATACAATAATGAAGAGGTATATATTTCTTTTCTGCGCAAGAAGCTGAAATTTATTGGAACGGATACAGTGATTGAGACAGTCAGAGGTGTCGGGTATCGTCTCAGAGGGAAAAACGATGAAACAATTTAAGAAGAGAATCATGGGACTTCTTCTGTTAGTTTATATGATTGCGGCAATATTCATTCTGGTACTCCTGAATTTTTCTTATGTGCAGAATAATAAGAACAGTATTTCCAGGATTTTGAACATGAAATTTCAGATTGTATCCGATCAGAGCGGAAATAAACAAGAGGAAGTTCCAAAAGAACAGGAAAGAATTAGTAGTGCCAGAAGTGAAAATGCAACAGTAACGGAGCAAAAAGAAGACAGCTATGTCAAAAAGAGCTATCTTGTAGCCAAAGCAGAGAATGGGACATTATATGTTAAAAATATGCTGCCAGATACCGGATTTTCAGAACAGGAGATCATAGAAACAGCAGAAAAATTTCTGGAAACAAAAAAAACATCTGGAAGTTATGAAAATTATCAGTTTGAAATTTCTGTTCATGAAGGGGAACTGCTCATTGCCTTTGCAGATATCACATCTCTAAAGATGGAAGAACAGAAATATTTTATTTTCTCATTGCTGGCAGCTTTTGTTGTAGGAATATTATGGATTTATCCAGCATGGAAAATTACAGGAAAAATGATTGCACCCTTAGAGGAAGCCAACCGTTTGCAGAAAGAGTTTGTACTGTTTGCAGGACATGAACTGAAAACACCGGTTACAGTTATGAAGGCAAGTCTGGATATGCTTGAAAGAGAAGGAATTCACAGTAAATATCTGGATTATGCGGCAGAAGAAAATGAAAAAATGCGCAAACTGGTAATAGAGCTTCTGGACTATTCCAAAATGGAGTATCAGGAAGAAAAAAGTTTCCAGGAGAGCGTAAATTTCAGCCAGTGCATAGAGGGGATTTCACTGGAGTTTGAGGCAATGGCTTTTGAAAAAGAGGTTATACTGATAACTGATATACAACAGAATCTGGTTATTGCCGGCAACAAAGAAATGCTGGAGAGAATGGCAGAAACCCTTCTGGAAAACGCAATCCGGCATACAGAGGCCGGAAAAGAAGTAAAGATTGTTTTAAAGAAAGACGAGAAAAAAGTACGGTTGTCTATGGAGAACCAGAGCGAAGCCATTCCAGAGGAAGAACGAAGAAGACTTTTTGAAAAATTCTATCATGATTCAGACCCGGAAGAGGGGCATTATGGATTGGGCCTGGCTATTGCACAGTCAATTGCTGCAAAACATCATACAGAGATAACAGTGATAAGCGAGAATGGATGGAACTGTTTTATAATAGACTTTCCGTTTCTTCACAGAAAATAAAAGATTTGTGAAAACCTTGTGAATTTCCTTAAAAATTTATTTTTTCAAGGAATTTTCAAGGTTTTTCTCATATAATCGTGTCCGTAAAAAATTCTGATTAAGAAAGGGGCGCAGTCAATGAAAAGAAAGCAGATAACTGCAATGATAACAGCAATGACAATGGTACTGGGAATCACAGCATGTGGAGCAGGAAACGTAAGCGCAGAGCAGGAGAATAAAGAACAGACAGAAATTGAAAATACCTTAAATATTTCAAACAACGATGAAATTACATGGAGTTATGACAGCCAGTCAGATTCCTGGACAATGTCCGTAACATGCGCAGTTGCAAATCCGGAGCTGCCGGATTATCAGGGCGTTTCTGTAAATGTTCCTGGTGCATATGTAAAAGGAATTGATACAGATGGGAACGGAACGGAGGATGTAACAGGGAAAACTTATTCGGAAGAAGTAAATGGACAGCTCGTGATTGACGATAGTGCCCAAATTACGAATGCAAACGGACAGACCTATACTGCATCTACAGCACCGGTTATTATAAATACAGGAGCAGCAGGGTACAGTGCACAGGAAAATCAAAAGGCATCTTCCGGCAATGCGGCATATGGATATATCAATGTGGCTTGTGGAAACCGTGGCAAACAGAGTACGGCAACGGATGAGAATGGGGAGGAATATTATACCGGTGATGCACCACTCTGTCTGGTGGATCAGAAAAATGCAATCCGTTTTGTAAAGTATAATATCATTCTTGGAAACCTTCCGGGAAATACAGAATATTTCGTGTCTACGGGAGGTTCCGGTGGTGGAGCACATGCGGCAATGGTAGCAGCAACTTCTGACAATACAGATTATTTCCCATATGAAGTAGAAGCAGGGGCAGTAGGAATCTATCAAAATGAAGATGGAACTTATTCAGAGACCATAGGATCAGAGGATACTGAAATTTCAGATGGAGTATGGGGATGTGTTGCATACAGTCCGATCACTTCTTTGCAGGAAGCGGATATGGCAATGGCATTTGAATACTATCTTGATACAGATTATGAATTTAATACGGATTTTCAGAAAAAGCTGGCAAAATACCTGTCTCAGGAATATATGGAGTATATCAATGATCAGAATCTGAGTGTCCGCGAGTCGGCAGTGGACATTGATATCAATGGAGATGGGGATAAGGACGATGTAGTGGATCTGACGATAGAATATGATGGGGAAATATATGCAGATACCAACGGATACGGTGGGACTTATCTTACGCTTTATCTGAAAGAATTTGAAAAAAATCTGGAATGGTATCTGGAAAATCTGGATTATGCAGATGATTGGACGTGGTTTGACAGTGATGGAAATGCACTGAGTGATGAGAATGTGTCACAGATGACAACAGAAGAGAAAGCTCAGGCATTTCTGGAAGGACGATATGCCAAAGGAGAATCCGGACAAAATGCAGGTCCAGGAGGCAGAATGCCAGATGGAAATGGTCCGGATGGAAATAAAATGCCGGGTGAAAAGCCGGACGGAATACCGGATGGAAATGACTCAGATGGAGAAAAGCCGGAGGGAGCACCAGCCGGAAGTATGCCAGATAGAGAAACTTTGGGTGGCAATGCTCAAGACGACCTGGTTACAAGTGGAATGGGAGATGAGGTCGGAACTCCGGATGCCGGAACTACACAGTCTGCAGGCACAAAAACAGATTCTTCAAGCTATAGCAGCTATGAAGAAATGCTGGAATCTTATGAGAGTGATATCGCCTCTATCGAGGATGGTGACAAATACGGAAATAATATTGTAGACCTGTATAATCCAATCAACTATATTGGAAATGAAGATACAGAAAGTCCGACATGGACCAGAATTGTAATGGGTGCATCCGAAGGTGATATGTCTCTGTTTGCGTCTATGAACATGCAGATTGCATGGCTTAACAGCGGAACAGATGCCAAACTGGAATGGCAGTGGGATGGTGGACATGTTCCGTCTGAAATTTTTGGGGAATCACTGGCACTTTATGTTGATGAAATGTATGGACAATATGTGGAAGGAGCTGCGAAAGTAACAAAAGTAGCGGCGCAGACTCAGACAGAAAACGGAACTGCCACAGAGGCAACAGGAACAAACATCAGCAGTTGGGTATCTTATGAGAATGGAGAGGTGAATTTTACTCTGAAAAATGCAGCTTCGTACAGAACAAAAGGAGCCAGTAAAGCAACGCCGGGATTTGATGTTATGGATTATGGACAGGAAACCTATGAATTTGGTTCTTCGACACAGGATGCGAGACACTTTGACAAGTATGTGTTGAAGGTACTGCAGGAAGATGCGGAAACCTTAAGTGAACTGTTTAACTCTGAAGAAAAATAACAGTAAAACGAAAGGAAGTTATTTATATTTAAAGGAAGGTGCTTTTCTGGAAAGAGTGGAAACAGCTGTACGGGATGGAGTAAAGGAATCCGTTCCGATGGCTATGAAATAGCAGTAACAGGAAAACAGACTGACAGTAAGGAATAGCTTTACAAAAACAGAATAGCAGAAAAAGACAATGGCAGTGATGGCATTTCAGACATTATGAATTGGAGAAATGTTCATGACTGCTATTTTTATGTCTTTTAGCAGAAATGGAAAGAGATCCAGAAAAAGAAAGACAGAAATAACAGGAAAATATAACAGAAAAGCGTTGGCAGATGGGTGGATTGAACAAGCAAGGCGAAGAAAAGAATAGAGTGCCGGATACAGCACATGATTGTCCGATACTTCGCATCGGAATCCCTGTAAATTTTAGCCGAAACGCTGTGTTTGTTAATAAAGAATGAAAATCAAGCAAAGGAAGGAGACAAAAGCCTATGAGAAAACGAAAGCATACAGTAACCATACGAATGAATAAAGCTGAATATAATCTGCTTCAAAACAAAGTGAAGGAATCCGGAAGAACACAGCAGGAAGTTGTAATAAAAGCAATCGCAGATTTGAAGATAGCTTCTACAGAGGAAGTGGAAGAACTAAAAAGATTGAACCAGATGTTTGCAGATATTCTCAGTCAGCTACGGGGAGCTACTACAAATATCAATCAGATTGCAAGAAAGCTGCATATAGATGGAGAAGTTCCAAATGACAGTACGCTGTATTTCCTCAATAAAAATATTCTTAAGTACCGGAAGGAGAGTGAAAAGATATGGCTATTAATAAGACGATTAATAAGCGGACAAAT
>USDN01000034.1 GCA_900553515.1 uncultured Blautia sp.
CCTTCCACTTCCGGTAAATTTCTCTTCGGAAGCTTCCCGGCCGGATATAGACCGGCTTCACATAAAGATCATCGATCATATTTTCCACTGCAATATCAGAAGCCAGATCCCAGAGTTTCCGTTTTCTGTCCTTACGTCCCCATAAATGACAGAAAAGGCAGTGAAAAAGCTGATGAAGATACAGGCGGTTCAGCAGGATCTTCTGATTCATAAATACAGGGATCAGCCAGGCAGGAGAAACAAAAAGCTGTTTTCCATCTGTTCCAAGTGAAGAAGTTTCTTCTGATAAAACAGGTCTCAGTTCACTGAGAGGACTGCACAGAAAATGCATGGAGATTCCCAGTTCATTCCTGGAGTTTTTCAGAATCTCCTGACAGATATCCGAAATTTCCTCTTCCTTTTTTCTTTGTTCATGTACGAAATTCCCGTATTTTTCCCGGTATTTTTTCTCCATATCTGTCCTTTCTTTTTCTACAGTTCAAAGCTTCTTCTCTTTTTTCTGCCCAGACCTTCCAGCCTCTCCATTAAGATTCCTGTCCACCGGGGATCCTCCTGCTTCTGGGCTGTTTCCAGCAGTTTTTCCATGGTTTCACGATCCGGTCCCAGCAGCTCCAGAAGCTGTTTCAGCAGCTGGTATTCTTTCTCTCTGCCCAGAAGTTCTGCCGCGTGTTCACTATGTTCTCTCAGATAAACAAGATATTTTTCCTCTGCTTTTTCAGTGAGTAAAAAAGGAAACAGCACTCTTCCCAATGCCAGCCGCAGCACTACCTGTTCCTTTTCCCAGGCAATGGCATACGGAAAGATTTCATCATATTCTCCTGTATTTAATATCCTGTCCTGAAAGCAGTTCCGATACCGGATCCCGCTTCCATGTATATGATTTTCCAGAATACGGGCAGGTGTATTTTCTACCCCTTCCTCAAAAAATTCCGGAAACCAGAAGCAGCCCTTCTGATCCTTTTTTTCTATTCTGACACAAAGAGTTTCCGGTATTTCTGTAAGGATTTCCCGCAGACAGGAGCGGTCGTTTTCTCCCAGCCTGACAGTCAGCTCACTTACCTGATGACAGCCGGTAAGCGCTCCTGCTCCCAGATCACGGAGCACCCCTCCAAAAGAGATCTTTTTCAGATTCCGGCAGTTATAAAAAGCATATCTCCCTGTTTTTTCTATACTTTGCGGAAGGATCAGCTCTTCCAGATCTGACCCTGCGATTTCAGGAAACTTATCCACACCTTCAACGATTTTTCCTTCCTCTGTACACAGATTTCCTCTGCGTAACGCCTCTTCCAGTTCTTTTGGATCCATCCGGTCAGAAAACACATAATCCCCAAGTTCAGTTACCTGCTCTCCCATCAGACATTCCGGGATTTCTACTATACTGTCATAGCCAAAAACCCTGCTGATCTTTCTCCCATTTTTTGTTTTTTCACACAAATACTGCATTTCCGATACCTTTCCACAAATTTTATCCGGAACAAATCACCTTATTTTTCTAAAATCAATCCTACCATCTGAGACTTTTTCCGTCAAGATTCCATTTTCAAACTTGCCTGCTGCCCCAAAATGCCCTATAATTAGGATTAACTTTTTTACAGGAGGGAAAAATATGATTATCAGCCCAAAGGAATTTAAACTCAAAGACGGACGAATCGCTCAGCTTAGAAGCCCTGAAGAAAAGGATGCCCAGGGGATGCTGGATTACCTTTCTCTTTCCACAGAAGAAACCGAATTTCTCCTGCGATATCCGGAGGAATGCGGCAGCTATACCCCTCAGGAGGAAGCACAGTTTTTTGAGCAGGTAAACGCTTCCGATCATGAAGCCATGCTTGTATGTCTGGCAGACGGAAAAGTTGTCGGAAACTGTCAGATATCGTGGAATACCCGCATAAAAACCCGGCATCGTGCCAATGTAGCCATTGCAGTTTTAAAGGAATTCTGGAATCAGGGTATCGGAACTAGAATGTTCCGGGAAATGATTCAGATTGCAGAAAAAAATCCTGATCTGCTGCAGATTGAATTAGAATTTATTGAAGGTAACAGCCGCGCCCGCGCCCTGTACGAAAAGATGGGATTTCGGATCACCGGAATAAAACCCAATGCCATACGGCTGAAAGACGGAACCCTCCTTCATGAATACTCCATGATCCGGGAGATCAGACGATAAATTTCACAAAAGAAATGCAGAGCATTATTTCAGCCCTGCATTTCTTTTATTCTGCTACTGATCCTCTCCCATTCGGATTTTTTCCAGATGGGCGGAAAGTTCTTCGGATACATTGTCAAAAAGATAATTCTTACTGCTCTGACGCCGGGATCTCCATTCCTGTTTTCCGTTTTTTTCAGCGTCTTCGATCTCTTTTTTTAATCCCTGTGCGGAAAGTCTGTTGGCTCCCTGTCCCAGAATAATCATCTGCTCCAGACCGTCAGAGGTTGCCACTGTCACCTGATACTGACGGCCGATCCGGTGAACTGTTTTTTCTATATACTGGTCTGCTGTCTCCGCCTCTTTTGTATACACCACATAAATATTATGATAGGGAATGACCTCCTCTGCATGTCCTTCCAGCTTATAGGCATCAAAAACAAGGATCAGGGTACATTTTCGATATCCCTGATAGTTACTGAGAATATCCATCAGCTTATCACAGGCCGCATGGATGTTTTCCTTTGCCAGCTCCCGCAGCTCCTCCCAGGCAAAAACAATGTTGTATCCGTCCACCAGGAGATATTCTTCCTTTTTCGGTTTCCCTGGGCGATACCGTACTGTTTCTTTTTGAGAAGAAACCGTTGTTTTTGAAGCATACATAGCCCGGTCTCTTTTTACCGGTCCAAAGGTACGTTCAAAGATTGCCTGCAGTTCCTGCTCGTCCTCATAGCTTCCACTGTAGGAATAGACCTTCTGATATTTTTTTCCGGAAGTATTGCCTGAGATATCTGACAGTGATCTGCTGTTTTCTTCATCGTCTTCCTCCGAAAGCTCATACCAGCTCCCACTCTCCTCTGCCAGAGCCTCTGTGTCTATACCGCTGTCCAGATGCATATATTCCTCAACCTGATCCCATGGCACCACAAATCCCGCTCCATGTGCACAAAATACCGACCCGGCAGGATTTTCCAGATCGTGCTCAGAATCATATCCAACAGACTGTACCACGGCCTCCTGATTTTTGCAGGGAGCATACCCTTTCAGATTACAGAAAAGCCTTCCTCTCCCGCTTGTATAGGACACTACCTGTTTCTGATAATCGCGCATCCGGGAAACAGCAGCTGTCCCGGTAAGAACAGACATATCTCCTTCTGTTTCCGGCGATTCAAAGTTTCCCTGCATCTGCTGGATATCTGACATGGCACGGCCGATCATCTCAGAGGGAACCTCCAGACGAAATTCATAATAAGGCTCCAGAAGAATACTCTTTGCTTTTTTCAGGCCCTGGCGTACCGCACGATACGTTGCCTGGCGGAAATCACCGCCTTCCGTATGTTTCACATGTGCCCGTCCGGTCAGAAGAGTAATTTGCACATCTGTCAATGGAGACCCTGTCAGAACACCAAGATGTTCCTTTTCTTCCAGATGGGTCAGGATCAGTCTCTGCCAGTTTCGCGCAAGGACGTCCTCACTGCATGCTGTAAAAAACTGGCAGCCGCTTCCCGGTTCTCCCGGTTCCAGCAAAAGATGAACCTCCGCATAATGACGGAGAGGCTCAAAATGTCCCACACCTTCTACCGGAGCCGCAATGGTTTCTTTATATACAATATTTCCCGGTCCAAATTCCACAGCCACATGAAAACGATCCCAGATCATACTTTTCAGGATCTCTGTCTGTACCTCTCCCATAAGCTGCGCATGGATCTCCCCAAGCCGGTCGTCCCAGAGAATATGAAGCTGCGGTTCTTCCTCCTCAAGCTCCCGGAGACTCTGGAGCATTTTATGAGGATCGCAGCCCTCTGGAAGAAGGATCTGATAATTCAGTACCGGTTCCAGCACAGGCATCCGGGATTCCTCTTCTATTCCGATCCCCTGTCCCGGACAGGTTTTGGAAAGTCCGGTAACTGCGCAGATTTCTCCTGCCCGCACCTCCGGCACACTGTCTGCCTTTGCCCCGGAATAAATCCGGATCTGGTCGATCTTTTCCCCATTCAACAGGGTTTTTACTTTCAGGCTTCCCCCTGTGATCTTCAGGTAAGTAAGACGATTTCCCTGGGGATCTCTGGCGATCTTAAAGACCTTTGCCCCAAATTCCTCCGGATACTTCCGACTGAGCGTATAACTCTCCAGCCCCTTCAGGAATTCCTGTACTCCCTGCATTTTAAGCGCAGAACCAAACCAGCAGGGAAAAACTCTTCTCTCTGCAATCAGACGGCAGATTTCTCCGTGTTCCAGCTCTCCTGTTTCCAGATAGGTTTCCAGAAGAGCTTCCTCACACATGGAGAGATTCTCCAGAAGCGCCTCACGCTCCTCCTGTTTACAGCTTCCTTCTCCCTCTTCAGCTGTCATAGCGCCAAAATCCATACAGTTTTCATTGAGCCTTTTTTGCAGTTCCTTCAGAAGTCCGTCCCGATCCGTTCCCTGCTGGTCCATTTTATTTACAAAAATAAAAACAGGAATTTCATAGCGTGCCAGAAGCCGCCATAAAGTCATTGTATGACTTTGTACTCCATCCATGCCGTTGATTACCAGAATCGCATAGTCCAACACCTGCAGAGTACGTTCCATTTCCGCCGAAAAGTCCACATGTCCCGGCGTATCCAGAAGAGTGATCTCCATGTCTTCGGTTTTTAATACTGCCTGTTTGGAAAAAATGGTAATTCCTCTTTCCCTTTCCAGCTTATAGGTATCCAGAAAAGCATCTCCGTGATCTACCCTTCCAAGCTTCCGGATCTCTCCGCACAGATAAAGCAGTCCCTCAGAAAGAGTGGTCTTTCCTGCATCTACATGGGCCAGGATGCCCACACATATCTGTTTTTTATTTTTTTCAGGTCCCTGTACGCCCATGAAAATTGCCTCCTGATTTTTTATCGTCAGTATCCACGTCATTCTTCCAGTTTATAAAAATCGTCCAAATTTAATTCGCGTTTCAATTCTTCTTCTGACGGTAGATAAGTAAAATATTTTGATGCAAAGATCTGGTGATTATCTTCTGGCAGTGTATATTTTACAATAGAATCTCCTTTATCCGCACAAAGAACAATACCGATAGGCTGCGAGTCCCCCTCATTCATCATTTCGCGGGTATAGTAGTTTACATACATTTGCATTTGTCCCAGATCCTGATGGGTCAGTTTTCCCATTTTCAAATCAATCAGGACAAAACATTTCAAAATATAATTGTAAAATACCAGGTCTATGAAAAAGTCCTGTCCGTCCAGCGTAAACCGCTTTTGACGTGCTACAAAAGAAAACCCTCGTCCAAGTTCCAGAAGAAAATGCTGAAGGTGGTCGATCAGTGCCTGTTCCAGTTCACCCTCATATATATGGGTGTCTGGCTGAATCTGCAAAAATTCCATTACATAAGGATCTTTAATCATTTTTTCATACTCAGGTTTTGGTTCTGTCGTTTGAATTTCTTTTGAAACAGCAGCTTTATCCTGACTTGCTAAAATTCTCTGGTAGTACATTGTATTGATCTGCCGTTCTAACTGCCGGACACTCCACGCAGCCTTTACACATTCCTCCATATAAAAAACGCGCGCCTGTTCATCTGACACACGCATAAGAAGCCGATAATGTGACCAGCTTAATTCGGCACACAATGTGTGCCGAATTGGAAACATGCAATAAAACTGACGCATTGCCCTGAGGTTGCGTACCGTAAACCCTTGTCCAAACTCAACAGTCAACTGTTCAGATAAATACTGCAGCAATTTCTTTCCATATTCTGCCCTTTCATTTTCTCCGCAGGCTTTATAAATCTGTTCACCGATTTCCCAGTAAGTTATCACCATTGCGGAATTTACCGCAGTACTTAACTTATGCTGTGCTGATACGATGGACTGACGAATGGAATGATATGTCTGTTCTGCGCTTTGATTTATTTGCAGTTTGTTATCCATTTTGTTCCCTCCTACTGCAGATGCTATTAAGTATTCTGCCACGAAATCAAAAAATAAATGTCCCGTCCTCTCGCACTCTTTTTTAATAATATCATAAACAATATTATTACAAAAGTAAAGTTCAGGAAATCTTTATTCATGTTGTTGAAATACATTCTCCAAATAAATCTGATATAGGCAGACAAAGACGCAGGACCCTGGAGTTTCCCCCAGGATCCTGCGCCTTTGTTGTCTTTATACTCTTAGCACTGAGCTTTAAATTCACGGATTTTTTCTTTCATAGCCGGTACGTCTTCATGAAGTTTTAAGATCGTACTTCCAACGAAAGCTGCGTCTCCGCCTGCTTCCTTCACCATCTTTACATCTTCCGGTGCATGAACGCCTACGCCGCAGTAGATAGGACGGTCGATGCCGCACTCACGAAGATAGTCTACGCAGTCTTTCAGTGTAGGATATTTCTCGTTCTTCTCCTGATCTGCGTATGGTTTTGCCTGCAGATATACGAAACCGTTGGACTCTTTTGCCAGAGCGATTTCTTCTTCCGGCATATGGAACTGTACATAGCAGGATACCTTAAGACCTGCAGCGATGATCTGATTCTTGATGGTATCGTCTTTTAAGCCAACCAGCAGGATATCTTTGCAGTCATTGTCCAGACAGAATTTAATAAATTTCTCTGTTCCGATCTCTTCTACTGTGTTCTCATAAGCCAGAACCAGAATTTTTACATCCGGCAGTCTCTTCTTGATCGCTACGATAGAATCCATATATTTCTCATAATCATCGCAGGCCTCCAGAGCTTTAGCCATACGGCCTGCAATATAATCACTTTCCAGGTATGGATCATGAGACGGGAAGTCAACCTCCATCATTTTGCATCCTGCATCCGCGTATTCGATAGCCATCTGATAGCTTGATTCGATTGTAGGGTATCCGTTTGATAAATAGCAAATGATCTCCATAATGATTATTCTCCTTTATATGCTTTTACAAAAAGTTCTTTTAACTGATCCAGTGTAGGAATGATCGGGTTTGTCTTGGTACATCCGTCTGCCAGAGCTACCTTTGCAAGCTCGTCTAACATTCCCATGTATTTTTCTTCGTCTGCAATAACATCCTTGAAAGTCTCAGGAATGTTCAGAGTCTTATTCAGTTTTTTTACTGCTGCGCCAAGTTCTTTTACGCCTGCTTTTTCTGCGATTCCTGCATAAACAGCAGCTGCTGTCTCATCTGCAGAGTTAAAGTCGATGATATACGGCAGTAAGATCGCGTCAGCCAGACCATGAGCTACATGGAAGAATCCGCCGATGGTATGTGCCATGGAGTGTACGATTCCCAGAGATACGTTAGTAAATGCCATACCTGCTACCATAGAAGCCTGAACCATGATCTCTCTTGCTTTCATGTCCTGTCCGTTTTCGTATGCCTTCGGCAGAGTCTCCATGATATCAAGAGCTGCCTGAGTTGCCAGAATGTCAGAAACATAGTTTGCACGGTTGCTTGCCAGAGCCTCCAGTGCGTGAGTCAGTGCATCCATTCCTGTCTCTGCAGTGATCTTAGCCGGCATAGAAGCTGTTACTTCCGGATCACAGATTGCAATATCCGGCATCATTTCCATGTTTCCAAGACCGTGTTTCATACCTGTCTCATTATCGGAAATAACTACAGAACGGGATACTTCACTGGCTGTTCCACTGGTAGATGGGATACAGCAGAATCTTGCTTTTGCACGAAGTTTCGGGAATTCATTTGGAGGAAGGATATCTTCCATTTTCTTCAGTTCCGGATGCTCATAGAAGATCCACATAGTTTTTGCTGCATCCATAGCAGAACCGCCGCCCAGTCCTACGATCAGATCCGGCTGGAAAGTCATCATCTCAGAAGCGCCGCGTATTACAGTCTGGAAAGACGGATCCGGCTCAACTCCGGAAATTACCATAGTTTCTGCGCCTGCTTCGTGGAAATAGCCTTCTACTTTTGCCAGCATACCGCTGCGCTCCATACTTTTACCACCGATAACAATACTTACTCTTTTTGCTTTAATTGTTTTGATATACTCCAGACAGCCTTCTCCGAACATCAGCTCGCTTCCTGCCAGTTTCATTGGTCTCATCATAGCTTTTTTCTCCTTTTCTCTTTCTTAAGCGTTTAATCCATCTAATACTTCTTTTACCAGATCGTAGGAAATAGGGTTACTGAGAATACCGCCCTCTTTTAAACTGGAACCGATAATTGCTCCATCTGCGATCTGCAGCTGTTCTTTAATATTTCCGGCTTTTACACCACTTCCGGCATATACAGGAACTTTTACTACTTTTTTCACCCTCTGGATCAGATCGATCGGTGTCTCCTCACCAATCTGGGTACCGGTAACAATGATTCCGTCTGCCCCATTCTCTGCTGCCTCTTTTGCAGACTGCTCAATGGAAACATATGGAAGAAGCATGTGCGCATGTTTCACCTGTACGTCTGCCAGGATCTTGATATCCTCTTTTCCAAGTGCTTTTCTCATTTCCATGCATTTTTTCGCACATGGATTGATGATTCCGTCTGTAAATACTACAGTATCTACAAATACAGGTACGCGGATGAAAGATGCCCCGGTAATAGCCGCAATAGCCAGATTAGCTTCGCAGTCATTAAAAGCTGCATCTACGCCAACAGGAATGTTTACTGCATTTTTCACCTGCATGGTGGCTGCTGCCAGAGCCGCTACCTGAGTTTTGTTAAGTAATGCGGAAAATGGTGTATCACCCATATTCTCCACGATCACCGCATCCACACCGGCTGCCTCCAGAGTTTTGGCATCCTGCACTGCATGATCCAGGATCTTCTGATAATCTCCGTCAAATCCTGCTGTAGTGGGAAGTGGCAGGCAGTGAACCATACCGATTACTGTCTGGGATCCCACTGTAAATATTTCTCTGCTCATAGTAAGACCTCCTCAAAATAATAATCTTATTTCTGCTGTTTCATATGATAATTATAAATACCTTCCAGAGCGGTTCTGCAGAGCAGATCCTCTGCATCCTTTCTCTCCTGGCCTTTTAATGTTTCTTTCAGATTTTCAAGCACTGTTACCAGTGTCAGAATACAGGTTTTTACACCCATCAGACGTCCCAGTGTCATCATACAGGAAGATTCCATATCAATACCGGTTACGCCCAGTTTCTTTACTTCCTCAAATGTTTTTGACATGTCCCGTCCCCATTCCAGAGAGAATCTGGAATCATGCATGTGGCTGTAAAATCCGTCCATGGTACAGTTTAATCCATTCAGGTATCTTTTTCCCATAGCAGTTACTGTCTCATTCATGGTATTTACCAGGTCAATATCTGCTACAGCCGGATAGCTGAGATCTACATAAGCCTGGCTGGTTCCTTCCCGGCGCATAGCTGCCACAGGTATCATAAAGTGTCCCAGCATATCATCCTGCATGGACATTACAGTTCCCATACGAACTGCCACTTCCATTCCGGCCTCGTACATTTCTTCCATAGCGATAGCTGCTGACGGAGCGCCAATTCCGGTAGATGTAACAGTAATATCCACACCTTTATACTTTCCGGTATAGGTATTGAACTCACGCATAAAAGCCACTTTTTTCGGCTCATCCAAATACTGTTTTACCACTTCTACTCTCCAGGGATCTCCAGAGAATAACACATATTTTGCAACGGTTTCCTTATCCGCACCCATATATAATGTAGTCATATTTACCTCCTAAAACTCTGCAAATTTTTTCAGCAGTGCTTCTTTATCCGGTACATTGGTACAGCAGCCTTCTGCCTGAAGAACAAAAGAAGAAAGGGTTCCTCCCAGCTTGCAGCACTGTTCCGGCTTATATCCGTTCAGATATCCATACATAAATCCTGCCATATAAGCATCTCCGGAGCCTGTAGCATCCACTACCTGCTCAACGGGGCAGATACCGATTCTCTCCTGGCGGATTCCATCTTCCTCACGAATATAGCAGATACTTCCATCTTTACCCAGAGTAGTAACAATAATGTCTGCCTCGCCAATACCAAAAAGCTCTGTAATATCAGAGAATCCATAAATCTTTTCAATGATCTCACGCTCCACCTCATTGGTGAAAATGATCTTGCTTCCAGTAAGCAGTTCCTTCAGGAACTCTTCCGGAAATGCATCGAAATCATCTTTCATTCCAAATACTACCGGAACATTGTTTTCTCTGCATTTGCTGAAAAATTCACGGTTATCTTTTTCCGGCGCTACAGTAATAACTCCCAGACGGGTTCCCTGAAACAGTTCTTCATTCATAGGAGCAGCATACTTACCGTCCATAGCCCCAGGATAAAATACAGTAATATGATCATTATTGTTGTCCTGTAAAAGATAGCATACAGATGTTGCCTCTTCCGGAAGAACCGTGATTCCGTCCAGCGGAACGCCTCCTTCCTCCAGGAATGCGCGGAATCCGTTTTCCTCCCAGTCTCCGCCTACGCGAAGAACCGGAAGCGATACCATACCCAGTTTTGAAAGGGCATAGGAAATATTTACGGAACAGCCTCCATAGAAAATACGGGCATTGGATTTATTTGTCACCAGAGAAGTAAATCCTACTTTCGCCGGAGACGCAATTTTAATAATATGATCCATGCTCACATAGCCACTTGTTAATACATCAATCTGTCTCATTTTCCCCTCCTCAAAGCTGTCCTTTGTCCAGCATCTCAAACAGAGTTTCCATATCCACCACATGTCCCAGATATTTGTCAATATCAGTAAGGTGAACTTCATTTACCACATCAGAATTTGTTGCCACACATTCGCGGACTACATAGGGCTCGTAATCCAGATAAAAGGCATCTGTTACTGTAGCCCGGATACAGCAGTTTGTCTTGGTTCCCACGATGATCACATTGCGGACATCATTTTCCCGAAGTACCAGATCCAGATCTGTTCCAAAGAAGCCGCTGTATCTGCGTTTCTGTATCACATAATCTTTTTCCTCATCTACAGGAAGCATGGGATCGATCTCTGTTCCGAAGGTTCCTTCGATACAGTTTGGTCTCATTGCCGCTGCTTTGCGGTCAAATTTCCCTTTACGGTTCGTGTGCTGCATAAACACAGTCAGCACACCTTTTTCCCTGCATTTATCCAGAACCTGTCGGATTCTGGGAAGAATTTCACGGTTCTGAGGATAATAAACAAGTCCTTCCGGATCCGTAAAATCCCGAACCATATCTACGATAATTAATGCTGTCTTTGCCATAACATCCTCCTGTTACTCCATCTTGAAGCCTCTCACTTTTACATTGCGGAACTTCACATAGGATACCACTGCCAGTACAGTTACCATGATGATATACGGAATGGTATCGAATAATCCGGCTGCCGGACCTGCAAAAACACTTAAGTTTACAGACAGAGAACGGGCCACACCGAACAGGATCGCATACAGTGCCGAAGCTACAGGACGACCCTGACCGCAATAAATAGCAGCGATCGCGATAAATCCACGTCCGGCAGTCATATCATTGGTAAACATAGCCAGTCGCTCCAGTGACAGGTCGATTCCTGCCAGAGCACAGCAGAAAGCTCCAATAAGAACTGCTGCATATTTGTAACGTTTGGTTTTGATACCAAGGCTGATCGCGGAGTCTTCATTTTCTCCTACGACTCTTACATAAATACCAAAACGTGTCTTATACATCAGAACTGCGAAAAATGCAATTCCCAGAAATGCCAGGTATGTAATTGGCGGATGTCCGCTTAAAATATTTCCCAGCAAAGGTATATCCTTGATGATCGGGATATTGATCTTAAAGTCTGCAACATTTACACCGCTTAAGTTAATATTAGCCAGCTCCATCATTTTCAGAATGAACTTGGCAATAGCGGGAACGATCAGGTTGATACCAAGACCGATAACGATAACATTTCCCTTGCAGGTAATTCCCAGATAGGAAAATATCAGTCCCCACAGCAGTGTAGTTACAATGGCTGCCAAAATGGCGATCCAGATATTATTTGTCAGGTAAGCAGTCAGAACGGATACAAATGCTCCGTTTAACATCATACCTTCCAGTGCAATGTTCAAAACATTGGCCTTGTAGGCAAACATACCGCCGATCACGCAGAGAATAATAGGCGCGCTGTGATAAACGGTGTCATATAAAATATTACCTAATAATTCCATCATGCCGCCTCCTTCTTCGCTTTTTTGAACCGGTCAAACAACTTTGTATTATCACTGATGAATTTTACAGCCAGGAACAGAATAATCATACCCTGGATGATAGCTACGATTTCTTTTGGAACGCTGGTGTACATGTTGATATTGTCACTTCCGGTTTTCAGTGCTGCATAGAAAATAGCTGCAATAAAGATTCCTACCGGAGAATGTCCGCCCAGAAGAGCGATCAGCATACCATCCCAGCCCAGTCCCGGGTTAGCGGAAAAGCTTAAGGTGTACTTAAACTGCTCACTGCACATCCAGCCAGCTCCTGCGATACCTGCCAGAGCACCGCTGATCAGCATCATGATAACAATCTTTCTGCCTACATTCATACCGGTTGCTTCTGCAAATTCCGGATTTTTTCCAATAGCTGTGATCTCATAACCCAGTTTTGACTTCTTCATCACAAAATACATAACTACCAGGATCACCAGAACGATCGCCGTAAACAGTGTAATACGGGAAGTTCCGATACGGCTGAACATCGCGCTTTCCTGAATAGTAGGAGTTGCCACATAACCTGCGCTCAGATCACGGAATACACCTGTGGTCAAAAACTCAAGCGCCTTGATCATTGCGTAGTTCAGCATCAGAGTTACTACCATCTCATTTACTCTGCACTTTACTTTTAAGAGAGCCGGGATCAGTGCAAATACCATACCACAGATAATTGCCACACCAAAGCAGATCAGTTTGTGAAGAACAGAGTTCATATCAGGAAGATAAGCACCTACGATTCCTGCAAAGAAACCGCCCAGGAGCATCTGTCCTTCTACACCCATGTTGTAAATATTTGCTTTAAAGGTAATTGCAATAGCCAGACCTGTAAGGATCAGAGGAGAGGCATAATGCAGCGTATTCATAAAACCTTTTGCTGTAAACAGGGACTTCCGGATCAGGATCCCGTATGTTTCCAGCGGATTTTCCCCAATTGCCAGAATAATGAAACCACCCAGGACAAAGGCCAGAATCACCGGCAGAATGGAGTTTAATATTGTTTTGGTCAGCTTTCCATCCTTTTTCATGCGTTCTCACCCTCCTCACTGGAAATACCTGCCATCAGAAGACCGATGGATGCCGTGGATACTTCCTTCGGACAGATCTCACCGGAAATCTGACCTTTGTACATAACGATCACACGGTCGGAAAGACTTAAAATCTCAGACAATTCACTGGATACAAGAACAACCGCATTGCCCTGATCCCTGAATTTCAGAATCTGTTTGTGGATAAATTCAATAGAACCGATATCTACACCACGGGTAGGCTGACAGGCGATCAACAGTTTTGGCTTTGCAGAAAGCTCACGGGCAATGATGACCTTCTGAGCATTTCCACCGGAAAGACTGGAAATATTGCCGTCAATATCACCGATACGGATATCAAACTCTTCTACAAACTGATCCCGTTTTTCTTTTATCTTTTTGTTATTGTAAAGCCCCCTGGTACAGATATCCTTATCACCGTGATAACCTGCAATACAGTTATCTGCAATACTCATATCACGGCACAGACCCTGTGCATAACGGTCTTCGGGAACAATTCCCATTCCTGCTTCACGAAGTTTTTTCGGCCACCAGTTAGTAACATCCTGACCATCCAGTTCCATGGTTCCTTTTGTGGATTCCATCAGTCCTGTCATCAGTTTCACCAGCTCAGACTGTCCGTTTCCTTCCACACCTGCGATTCCCAGGATTTCTCCTTTATGTACCTTAAAAGACATGTCGGAAACAACTTCCTTACCGTAATCATTTACTGTAGTCAGGTGAGAAACACCGAATACCACTTCTTTTCCCACTGCTTTATCACGGGCATTGTCTACAGTCAGGACTACATCACGTCCTACCATCATCTGCGCCAGTTCTTTTTCACTGGTATCTTTTTTCAGAACATTTCCAATAACTTTTCCATGTTTGATAACTGTAATACTGTCAGCCAGCTCCATTACCTCACGCAGCTTATGAGTGATTACGATAATCGTTTTGCCCTGTTCTTTCAGACCCTTGAGAGTTACCATCAGCTCGTCTACTTCCTGAGGAGTCAGCACGGCTGTAGGCTCATCCAGAATAAGAATATCTACATTACGATAAAGCATCTTCAGGATTTCCACACGCTGACGTCCGCCTACAGAAATATCTTCAATTTTGTCAAGTGGATTCAGCTCAAAATGATTTTCTTTAATCAGGGCTTCCACTCTTTTTATTTCTTCTTTCTGGTCTACAATAGGAGTACGGAAACTTCCTTTTTTTACATTGATCTCAGTTCCCAGCAGAATGTTTTCATAAACGGTAAGGCTGGGCACCAGCTTAAAATGCTGATGCACCATACCGATTCCGTTTGCAATGGCATCGACAGGACTGTTCATGGTCACCTCTTTGCCACGAATCAGGATCTTTCCGCTGGTAGGCTGTAACAGACCATATAACATATTCATCAGGGTGGACTTTCCAGCTCCGTTTTCACCAACGATACATTTGATCTCTTTTTCTTTTACATCCAGATTGATGTGATCATTGGCAGTGAAATCCCCGAATTTTTTTGTCAAATCAATGGCTTGTATCATACTACTCATGGTTTTGTTCCTCATAATGTAACAGAATTATTATTTCAGAGTTACGTTCTTACATGTGGACGGATCAAACTCTTCTCCAGCCTGCGCGTTTGTAACAGTAATGCTTCCATCGCCGATCTGTTTTTCCAGGTCTGCAATATAAGTCTTGATCTCTTCCCATTTTTCTTTTCCGCTGTCCTGTACACATTTGCTGATCTCAGCCAGGTCTGTGATAGAAGCTGCACCGGATGCCAGAGTATAGCTCTGTACTCTTTCCATTTCACCGATTTTTCCTTCTACAGCTGCTTTTGTGATCTCAAATACAGGAACTTCTGTGTTTTTCAGAACACTGGTAAGAATATGTCCCGGCTGCTGTGCATCTTTGTTTGCATCAACATGAACCATCATCTTGCCATCTTCTTTTGCTTTGGCTGCAACACCGTCGCCTACAGAACCTGCTACAGAGAAGATAATGTTTGCACCCTGGTTGTAATAGGTACCTGCTACAGTACTTCCTGTTGCGGAATCTGCAAAACCAGCATCATATTTTGCATAATAATCGTAATTTACACCCAGCTCTTCAGCTGCATGGTTCATACCTTCGATAAATCCATAAGAGAATACTGTTATACCATTGGAGTTTGTTCCGCCGATGAATCCCAGCGCTCTTCCGCCGTTATCAGGAGCGGTAAATTTGTATCCGTCAGTTCCAAACAGAGTTTCAGCATTTTCATTTACCAGAACACTGAGGGCACCGGCTACATAAGATGCCTGATGCACATCAAACAGTGCGCTGATTACATTCTCATGAATTACGTTTCCGCTCTCATCCTGGTTAGGATTATCGTTTACACAGACAAAAGTGGTATCCGGATACATTTCTGCAATCGGTTTTGCTCCGCCGGTTCCGGAAATCAGCGCTTCAAAATCATACTCAAGGTTGAAGATAACGTCATAGCCGTCCTCTGCCAGGGACTCCAGGGCCTGCGGAACACCGTTGGTAGGCTCAACTACTTTATATTCAACGCCCAGCTCTTCAGCTGCCTTTTTGGCTCCGTCTACTGCAGACTGGTTATAACCGTTATCGTTCTGTCCTGCGGAAGAACAGATGACTGCGATGGAAATATCACTTGATGCAGAATCACCGTCTGCCTTCTTTTCTCCGCCGCCGCATGCAGTAAGACTTCCGACAGCTATTACCCCTGCCAGCATAACGCCAACTTTTTTCATCCAACTTTTTTTCATTTCTTTTGTCCTCCTTTTCTTTCCTCTGTGTCAGACACCTGATAACATTATTTGACCTGATCGATATAAAATTTAAACTGATCTGTTCTGTAATAGCTCTTAAATGTCTCAATGGGTTCTTCTTTTCCATTTACGCTTCCGTAAGTCACGCACCCGAACAGGATCAACGGCATTCCCTCTTCCAGTTCCAGATATTCAGCAATCTCATCCTTTGCCAGCACCGCTTCTATGGTTCTCCTGGCTGTAGTGATCTTTACTCCATATTCCTGTTCCAGAATCCGGTACAGGGAGGTTTGTGCAAAATCATATCTTCCAATCCCTGGAAACAATTTTTCCGGAAGATAAGTACGGGTATAATTTAAAGGTTCCCCATCTGCCAGGGTTACACGTCCCAGACAGAATACCGGGTCTCCTTTTGCTATCTGCAGTGCATTTGCCCGTTTGCCATCCGCTGTCACACTCTCTGCCTGCAGAACCCGCCGCCCAGGTCTCTTTCCCAGTCTCAGCACATCTTCTGTACAGCTGGAAATAGAGAATAAATCCTGATTCGAGGTATCTCCCTTGATATAAGTTCCTTTACCCTGAATCTTGTACAGATATCCCTCATTCACCAGTTCATCGATTGCCCGCCTTACTGTGATCCTGCTGACCTGGTAGGTCTCCATCAATTCACGCTCACTTAAGATCGGTGTATCTTCCTGATAATCACCCATCTCAATTCTCTTAACCAGGTCACTCTTCAGAGCATAATATTTCGGAACTTTTGCTTCCATTTCGCACCTCCTTATCATGTCGATATGTTATCATGTCGTCATAACCAGTTGATATTTATATCATACACCTTTTCCCTAAAAAGTCAATAGGTTTTATGCGATTTGGATACAATCCACAAATCTCACATTTTATTTTTGTGCAAAATGCCAGTTTCATCTTTTTTCATTTCCTTTTACACAAAAACACTGCAGTCTCCAACATATCGAAATGCCGAAAACTGCAGCGTTTTTTATCTTACCTGATCAATATAGAATTTAAACTTGTCCGTCCGGTAATAACACTTAAATGTTTCAATAGGAATTTCTTTTCCATTTACAATTCCATAGGTAATACACCGGAATAAAATGATTGGAGATCCCTCCTCCATATCCAGATACTCAGCCACATCATCCCGGGCAAGAATCGCTTCTATAGTCCTCCTGGCAGTTGTGATCCTCACACCGTAATCCTTCTGCAGTACCTGATACAGAGATTCCCTGTCAAAAGAATGTGTATCCAGCCCGGGAAACAGCTTTTCCGGAAGGAAGGTCAGAGTGTAATTCAGCGGTTCCTGATCCGCATAAAGAATACGCCCCAGCATGTATACCTTTTCGTCCCGGGTGATCTCCAAAGCCTTTGCATGCTTGCTGTTGGCATAGACAAGCTCTTCCACTACTACTTTTTTAGACGGCGTCATGCCCATCCGTATCACATCTTCCGTACAGCTGGTTATAGCAAACAGATTGCTGCTGCGTTCATCTGTTTTTACATATGTCCCTTTTCCCTGGATCTTATATAAAAACCCTTCATTTACCAGTTCATCTATAGCCTTGCGTACTGTGATTCTGCTGACCTGATAAGTTTCCATCAGCTCACGCTCACTGGGGATCGGCTGATCCGCAGGAAATTCTTCATTTTCGATCCTCTCCTCCAGTGTCTTTTTTAATATATAATATTTCGGTGCTCTTTCCTCCATTTACTTCTCCTTCTTTCCTTATCCTGTCAAACAAAAATATCTGTTATCAGTATACTATTATTATGATATCAGTACCAGTATTTTTTCAAAAAATAATTGTCATCTGTATACAAAAAACACGCTTATATTTTATGCAAAATTGTTTGCTCCGGACCTGTTTTTCTGCTTCTGACAGTTGTATGCTCATGTTATAGGTTCAAAGAATTCTCCTCGGGATTCAGGAGGATGAAACGATGTATATAAAGGAGGTTTGATCCTATGTTAACAGCAAAACAGAATATGATTGAATGTATGAAAGCCGGCGGAAACCCGGATCGTTTTGTAAATCAGTATGAGGCCATCCGTCTTCTGCCTCATCCATTCATGATGACCAGTCCCCAGCCTCAGAAGGGGCAGCTGAACGTTGTCAATGCTTGGGGTGTTACCAACAGTTTTCCGGAAAACACACCAGGTTCTTTCCCTGTCCACACACCGGATAAAATCGTTGTAAAAGATATCGAACACTGGAAAAACTATGTAAAAGCTCCCTCACTTGATTTTCCCCGGGAACTCTGGGATCAGTGCAAAGCTATCTACGATGCCGTAGACGGCACCAAAGCATTCAAGGCTGCTTTTGTTGCCCCGGGGCTTTTTGAACAGACCCATCATCTCTGTGAAATGGTCAATGCCCTGTATTACTATGTGGACTATGAAGATGAAATGCATGACCTGATCAAATATCTGACCGAATGGGAACTGAAACTGGCGGAAGGAATCTGTCAGAACCTCCATCCGGAGATGATTTTCCATCATGACGACTGGGGCAGCCATGACAGCACTTTCCTCAGCCCCTCTATGTTTGAAGATTATTTCCTTGATTCCTACAAACAAATCTACGGTTATTACAAGAATCATGGTGTAGACTACATTGTGCATCATTCCGACAGCTATGCGGCAACACTTGTTCCGGATATGATTGAAATGGGCATTGATGTATATCAGGGCTGTATGAAAACCAACAATGTTCCGGAGCTTATCCGGAAATACGGCGATAAGATCAGTTTCATGGGCGTGATCGAAAATGCCTTTGTTGACCACGAAGGCTGGACAGATGAAGAATGTGAAAAAGTAGTCCGCGAAACCATTGACGATTGTGGTATCCACAGTTTCATTCCATGTATCGCCCAAGGTGGCCCCGGTTCTGTATATCCAGGCGTATATCTGTCCCTGTCCAGCGCAATCGACAAGATCAATCAGGAACGCTTCGGATTTACCCCGGAGCAGCAGGAAGCCATGAGAATGCCTCACGAGATTATGTTCTGACCTTCTTATTGTCTGCAGTTCTCGTATGCCTTCAGAAAAAGCATGGAAATATAACAGTAGCTTCGTACCTCCGGATCCTCCAGGTCAAGCTTCAGATTTTCCTGTATCTTCTTGATTCGGTATACAGTGGTATTCCGGTGAAGAAACAATTCTGCTGAAGTATGTGCAATTGAACGTTCATTACTCAAAAAACTGAATAATGTACGAAACATCTCACTTCCGTTCTGCTGCTCCTGCCAGAGTTTCAGAACTGCAGGCATGCATGCCATAGCCTTGTCTTCCAGAGGTGCAGATGCTGTCAGAAGATATTCGGAAGCCATATCTTCAAAATACCGGATTGCTTTTGGTTTTGGAAGATGCCGGTTTTTCTCCAGAACATATTCTGCCTGCCGATAAAACCTGGGAATCTCCATGATCCCGCTGCTGTCAGGCAGGCTGAAGCCAATCTGAACCGGATTGTGCATCACAAGATTACGAAGCAGCAGACAGGAATCCTGGTCCTTTGCCAGATTTCTGTCTGCAAGCAGAATCAGCTCATTGTCCCTGATATTAATGCAGGTATCGGTCAGATTCTGAATCAGCATCCGAAACAGAGAATTCACCTGGCGGGATACTGTCTCAGGATTTCCTGCAGCTTCAAATCGGATCAGCGCCACATAATAAGTTTCCTCTCCTGTCCAGCCCTGATAATCCATCTGCATCTTAAGCTTTGTCCTGTCATAAGGTTTATCCAGCATCAGATCAAGAAAAACATTATTGACACTTCCTGACATATCTTTCAGAATATGCAGTCCCATATATGCCTGAAGCACCTCTGTCAGCTTTTCCAGAAGCTGTGCATCTCCCTGATTCAGTTTCCTTTCTTTTGCTATCAGATTGATTCTTCCGCATATTATATTATTTACAAACACGCAATAGCTGATTCCTTCCAGAGCAATCTGATTATTCTTCGGAAACAGATAGCTGATATTCCTGTGAGAAAAAAATTCACTGTTGTTGCTGGTATATTTAATCATATTCACCGCATTTAAAGAAGAGTATCCATAACGGGACAGATAGGCCCATTCGCTGTCCAGATCGTGCTCCCCATATGCGCTGGTCATTCCCAGTACCTTATTATTTGCATCAAAAAGTACGATGGGATTTTTAAACATACGGTAGGCTATATCCACTGCCTTCTGATAATCCTGCCGGCTCACTGCATCCCGTATCATACAGATCCAGTCTTCATAAGCATCAAATATAGACTGCACCAATTCAAATGTTCTGGTCACATCCATATCATACATGTAAATCCGGTCACCTTCCCCGTCACAGACCACATAGTCATTTTCCTGATATATATGAACGCAGTTTGTGGCATAAGCAAGACGGGCACTGTTCAGAACAGTCGGAGCATCTTCACGGATCTCCAGCTTCACATCCAGCTCTGTCATCTGATTTGCGATCATCCACATACTAAGCTTCACTTTTGACACCTCCTGATACACGTTCCAGATACAAAGGCTTCAGCGCCTGCACCACTTTTTCACTTACCCGGATTACCGCCTCCAGATCCTCATCCTTATGGTTCAGATATGAATGAAAAGAGCCCTGGATGCAGTAGGACAGAAGAATATTTTTTTCTGCGTCCTCCTGATTTTGCAGATAGCGGTTTCCGATCAGTTTTCGCAGCTCCGTTTCCAGACAGTCTCCCAGCCGGGCTTTCTCTCTTCCTGAAAACAGAATATTGATAAGTGAATTATTAGAAAGAAGAGCCATATACAGATTCCTGGTAAAAATCTCCGGATCCCGGAATGGATCCTGCTGCTGTGCGGAGATATTTTTCACAATAGACGTAATAGTCTCTGACTCCATAAGCTCTGACAGGGCAAAAATATCCTCATAATGACTGTAAAAAGTCGATTTATTCACACAGGCAAGCGCGCACAGTTCCTTAACAGTAATCTTTTCCAGCGGCTTTTTTGCCCGCAGTTCCAGAAAGGCATTTTTGATTGCCCGCTGTGTTTTTTCTATTCTGATATCCATAAGCTCCTCCTGTTTTTCTTATTTATCCGACACTTTCTGCAAATCGTTGTTTATCCGTCAGTTTTCTTATTTTGTTGGTGGACAGCCTCTCTTTCTTTTCTTATATTATAATCAGTAAAACAACTAATGTCTATTATCTATAAGGAGATTATTATGGATCTGTACGGATTTTATACAGGAAAAATTTTTGACGCCTACCAGTATCTGGGGGCTCATCTTCAGGACAGGGGAGTTTGTTTCCGAACTTTCGCTCCGGCAGCTTCTCGAATCACAGTGATCGGAGAATTCAACAACTGGCAGGAATGGGAAATGAATAAAATTTCTGACGGGAATTTCTGGGAGCTTTTTGTTCCGGACGCTGCAGAAGGCATGATGTACAAATACTGCATTTACGACAGAGCCGGAAACCGTGTGGAGCACTGCGATCCCTATGGCTTCGGCATGGAGCTTCGCCCCAATTCCGCCTCTGTGATCCGGGATATGGAATCTTATTCTTTTTCTGACGAAGAATGGATGAACAGCCGCAGCGACTGCCGTCAAAAGCCTCTGAACATCTATGAAGTTCATCTGGGTTCCTTCAAAAAACCGGAAGACAAACCGGACACCTGGTATACTTATGAGGAAATGGCATCTATCCTGATCCCGTATCTGAAAAGAAACGGCTATAATTATCTGGAGCTTATGCCCTTAAACGAGTATCCCTGCGACGAATCCTGGGGCTATCAGGCTACCGGCTTCTACAGTCCCACCTCCAGATATGGCACTGCCAGACAACTGAAATATTTTGTGGACGTCTGCCACCAGAACGGAATCGGTGTAATCATGGATTTTGTCCCGGTACATTTTGCACTGGACAGCTACGGACTTGCCATGTATGACGGAACTTCTCTGTATGAATATCCCAATTCAGCTGTAGGTGTCAGCGAATGGGGCAGCTGCAACTTTATGCATTCCAGAGGAGAGGTTCGGAGTTTTCTCCAGTCCGCCGCCAATTACTGGCTGACCGAATACCATATAGACGGTCTGCGAATGGATGCCATCAGCAGAGCTATCTACTGGCAGGGAGATCCGGCCAGGGGTGTAAACGGAAATGCAGTGGAATTCCTCCAGTACATGAACCAGGGACTGAAAAAGCTCCATCCTTCTGCGATCCTCGCAGCCGAGGATTCTACCTCTTTTCCAAAGGTTACCGATCCCGTGGATCACGGGGGACTGGGATTCGACTATAAATGGGATATGGGCTGGATGAACGATACTCTGGATTATTTCCGCACAGATTCTGAATACAGAAGCCGGGAATATCATAAACTGACCTTTTCCATGATGTATTACTATGACGCCCGGTTCCTGCTTCCTCTTTCTCATGATGAGGTCGTACATGGAAAAGCCACCATTCTCCAGAAAATGAACGGCGGCTATGACGGAAAGTTTCCTCAGGCAAGAGCCTTTTATATGTATATGTACGCCCACCCGGGCAAAAAACTGAATTTCATGGGAAATGAATTCGGACAGCTGCGGGAATGGGATGAAAAAAGGGAACAGGACTGGATGCTTCTGGATTACCCGATCCACCGTAATTTCGCCCGGTTTATGAAGGATCTTAACACCCTTTATCTGGAGCATTCCGCCCTGTGGGAAAAAGACTATGAAGCAGATGGCTTCCAGTGGATCGACTGTCACCAGGAACAGGACTGTGTTTATGTTTTCCAGAGAGCCGGCAAAAAAGAGAAGATCATTGCTGCCTTTAATTTTTCTGACAGAGACCTTTCTTATGAATTAAAGCTTCCCGGATGCCAGAAAATCACAGAGCTGCTTAGAAGCGATATGGAAATCTACGGCGGAAACCGGAAACGCCGCCACCCTGCCAGAAAAATAACCGACGGCATGTATCAGGCTGAACTGCCTGCATTTTCCGCGGTATATTATGAAATTCAATAATTAAAAATTATATAGTTTTGTCTGTAGAATAACATACAGGTCTGCCCCCATCTGTTGCAGAAACTGATTTAAGGTTTCTGAACGAAATGGAAGCAGACCTGTATTGTTTTTCAATCTGCCGTTTATGTTCTAAAAGTTCCCGGCTAATTACTCCTCTGTCTCAGGAAGATTCTGTGTTTCCACCGCGCCTTCTGCGCTTCCTGCATCTCCTTCTACAGATACTACACTGTTGGCAGGTTCTGCCTCATTATAGGCAATAGTAATCCTGTCGCCTACGTCATATTTGACGATTCCCAGGAAGTCTGTAATCGGAACATCAAAGATCAGATCGTCATGACCTTCCAGTACAATATAATAATGGGTATTTCCATCGATTACTCCCTGCGCCATACGCTTGATCTCGCCGGTAAGCTTTTTGGTGTTTTCTCCGGCTACTGCCGTGCTGTTTCCCTTGATCATTTTCAGGTAGGTTTTTTCGCACTGCTTCACTGTATCTCCAATAGCTACATTCTGATACTTCTGAATATTCAGCATGGCATATTTTTTTACCAGACCTGCATTATCCTTCAGTGCAATGAAATAAGTAGGTTCGTCTGCAATATTCAGAAGAAGAGGGAAGGTTGCCCGGTAGCCCAGATTCTGTACCTGACCTTCTGCAGATTCCATTGCGGAATACTCTTCTGCCCCCGGTATCTCATAATACTTTGTTTCCTTTGTCCTCTGATTCATCAGAACAAAGCCTACATTAGAACGGTCTCCGCTTACAGAGGTTACGCCGGTATATACCCATACGTCGTCATCAATCGCAAGATAATTATAGCCTTCTGTTGTTTTAAGACAGCCCTTCTGTCCCAGAACACTGTTGATAAATCCGTTGATCAGCGTACCGTGATAGTTGTAAAGCTCGATCAGAAGATCCGCCGGATAAGCACGGTCTACCCATGTAGGGCAGTCTTTAATCTTATAATCTTTACATTCTCCTGTTACTGCATTACAGAGAACCACTCTTCCAATGGTCTGTCCGCCAAAAAGTCCGATATTGAATTTTTTCACAGGACATACCCAGTAAGGCGTTCCTTCTTCATCGATCTCAAAACTCAGCTGGTCAAAAATATACGTCGGGTATTTAAAACGCAGATGCCTGTAGATATTCCGGTTAAAATACTCTGCCTGAGAATACCGGATGCCGTCCTTCATCTTTACCAGCTCTGTGTTCTGGGTAGCCATATCAATGGTGATATATGCCGGAATACCCTTGCTCATATTTGTCAGCCACTTAATGGGGCTTGCATACACAAGAGGGGTCACACGAACCGGACGTCCCTTATAGTTGATCTGAGAATAGAGATCGCTGACCTCAAACTGAGAGACCATATCTACCATACTTCCCATCTTACGGTTGCCAAGAAGGGCTGCAGATTCCTTATCCAGAAGCGGAATCTGGTCATAGCTGATCTGCTGGATATCCTCTGTAAAATCTCCTGTTTCCGGAACCATCAGATCCCGGTACTTTTTGGCATTAACGATCGGAGAAGAAAGAATACTTCCCAAAACGTATACAAGAACCAGAAGACCTGCAAATCCCACTCCCAGTTTCAATACCTTAGAATGTCTGATCTCACCGGGAGAGCGTACTCCCTTTTTTCCTGCGTAAAGCAAAAGTCCGAATACCACAACGGCAATCAGAAATGCCCAGAATCCGCTGGCATGGATATTGATCGCCGGGATCGCTATATAATAGTAAATACCGGCTGCCAGAAGGATCACCAGCAGCATTAAAAATTTGCCTTTTTTTCTGGAACCGGATGATCTTTTCCTGCTCATAAAAAATACCTCCTTATTTTGGGGATATCAGCTGCTTTTCCGGCAGTGTACCCAAGGTTGTAGGATATTGTATCATCTTTGAACAGGAAAGTCACCTGAAATTGCAATTTTTTACAGCCGCGATATTCTCAAAAACGAGTATCATGGCTGCCCGATTGATTTTTTATATTATAATCTTTTGTTTCCTATCTGTTTTTTTTGATCTTTACAATATTGGCATCTCTGAATATTGTTCTGTTATAACCTCTGAAAAATGGACGTCTGTAAGTATTTCCTGCTATATCTAATCTATAGTAACCGCCTCGACGCCCTGTGGTATATAATTTATTTTTATAATAATACCACGGTCCGGCAGCTTCACTCTGTGGAATGTAATCAATGATTTTCTGTACTCTTCCATTTCGATATGCATAAACGGAAATACCATATCCATCATATTTAGAAACTGGTCTGAAACCTGCATAAGCTACAATCAAAATCGGTTTTTTCTTCTGTCCGGCATTGACTATTGCATAGTAACGGTTTTTCAAATTCCTTTTCAGGTATTGTTTATATGCAATGGTAGCCGGATCGCCTTTTCTTACAGTTACTTTGCACTTCGCCGTTACACCGTTTGCTTTTGCACTGATCGTCGCAACTCCTGCTCTTTTTGCAGTTACTTTTCCTTTTGATGTAACAGTCGCTACGGACGTATTACTTGACTTCCACACAACTTTTGAAGATGCTCCCTGAACTGAAGCAGAAAGAGAAGCGGTTTTACTTCCGGAAGTATATAAAGTAACATTGGTTTTGTTAAGTTTAATACTTGGATTTCTAACCTCCACCCTGCATGTAGCTTTTTGGGAACCAACTTTACAGGTAATAACTGCTGTACCCTTTTTCTTCGCTGTTATTTTTCCTTTGGAGTTAACTGACGCAACAGAACTGTTTGAAGAACTCCATAATGGTTTTCGAGTTGTTCCTCTTATTGTCGCACGCAATTGCCGGGTTTTTCCCTTAACAACAGAACAAGATGTTTCAGAAAGTCTTACGGAAATACTGCTCTTTTTTGTAATCTTAATCGTAGATATTGTCAGTGGATGTATTTCCCCTGACGCCGCATGTACAGGTATTGACAAAAGTACTAATAAAGCAACTATCAATGAAATTATTATTTTTCTTTTTTTCATGTTCCCTTCTCCTTCATACTAATATTTTATTCCCCATTAAATCCATTCCTTTAATTATTACAATTTATTTCTTGTTTTCGTATAATCTCTTATTACGCATGTATTACTATAAACACGTCTTGCGTATTTGGTAGTAGCTTTGATCGTAAAAAGATTGGTTTTGGATTTTCTGTTTGCTGTCATAAAATATGTGTTGCCTGGTCTTGAAAAAGTAGTAAGTACGTGTCTTTTTTTGCTTAAAGAAATACCATATTTATTCAGTTCCCTTGTTAAAGCTCTGACATAATTACGATCGTTCTGTCTTCCTGACCATTCGTTCTCATAAAGGGCCGTTCCTGATCTAGGGCTATAGTAATCAACCGTATTGGCAATTCTGGATGCTGAGATTCTTGAAGATATACGGTAAAGACCAACACCGGATGTATAGCCCGGATCAACAATAGCAGTTTTTACAACAAACTGATTCTTACTATTTACAGTGAGTACAATCCATGTACATTTTTGTCCCTGAGAAACTTCAGTACTTTGGTATAAAATATATTTTTTTCCTCCATACTGATAAACAAAAGCATGACTCCATGCTCCCATAGCCAGATCTATACCCGTATCTAGTCTTATGTCCTGAACTTTTTTTACAGATGAACCTTTTTTTGTGTAAAGAGCAAGACGCATGGTTCTCTGATACGCTGGGGAATGACCATATTTTCTTTTTTCCTTTTTTAAATAAAGTACAAGAAGGTCCTTTTTTCTATCGCCATTAAAATCGGATTCATAGGTGCTTACAATACCGTTAGTTTTGCACCAGTCTCCCCACCCATATGTAGTTTTTGAACGTAAAGTTTTTCCTGTTGCTGCTACTCCCAGCTGTCTGCGCAGGGTTCCACTTATAAAGCGATTATAATTGCCTGCCCCCATAACCGGAATAGCCTGCGTTATACAGATGATAACTGTGAGCAACATACATAAAAGTTTTCTTTTCTTTTTCATATTCTTCCCCTCCTATTACGATATAGATTAGAAAACAGCGTACCATCCTAAATAATGGTAAGCTGTTTTCATTGTAGCATAGATTATTTTTTTGAACAATCTGTTTTGCAAAATGACAGCGATGAGGAATAAAATATTTTATTTTTAGCTTATCCTTCACCATTTATGCAT
>USDN01000035.1 GCA_900553515.1 uncultured Blautia sp.
CTCTTTTACATTCAATGTCAGCTTACATGCGCCCTGCTGAGGTGCACACCAGCCGATACCATGTGTCAGACCGGAAATGTCTTTTACTTCTTTTGCCTGTACCCATTTTGCTTCTTCCGGGATAGGAGCAGCTCCATGATGAACGCCCTGTGCCACTGGACACATTTCTTCTACTTCGCGTGAATAAATCATTGTAAAACTCCTTTCAAGTGTAGATTTACTTTAATGCTGTTAAGTCTCCCTTAACAACCTTATCATATTTTCTCATAAAAACGTCCAATAGTCCAGTCAAATTTTGTAAAAAAATATTAGGATTTCCTGTCATTTCTTATAATTCAGGCCAGTATCCGTCAAAACATGCACTGGAATCTGTTCTGATAATATGATAAACTGAAAAATATCATAAAAAAGGAGAACCTTATGTCTAAAGATCATACCACAGCTGCTCTTCCGCCTTCATTCCTGCCCGGAAGACTTCAGTTTTTAAGCGGGAGCGCTCTTAAAATGATTGCTGTGATCACTATGCTCATCGATCACAGTGCCTTCATACTTTTAAGCCTTTATCCCCCTGCCCTCACACCTCTTTTCCATATTGGACAGACCGGATACAGCCTTTATCGGATCTGCCGTGATATTGGCCGGATTGCTTTTCCCATTTACTGTTTCCTTCTTCTGGAAGGTTTTCTCCATACCAGAAGCCGAACAAAATATGGCAGGAATCTTCTGATTTTTGCTCTGATCTCCGAGCTTCCATGGAACTATATGTTTGCAGATACCTGGCATTACGAAAAGCAGAATGTATTTTTCACTCTTTTTCTTGGATATCTTGCATTTTGTGCTCTGGAATATTTCAAAGACAGGCGGGATATGCAGCTTCTGTCCATGATCGGCCTCCTTGCTGTTTCTTTTTTTCTGGAAGCAGACTATGGCTGGAAGGGGTATGTTTTTCTTTTGATCATGTATCTTCTTCGCAATGAAAAAGCTCCCCAGGCAATCATAGGGAGCTGCTGGCTTGCTTATGAGTGGAAAGCCTGCTTTGCCTTCCTTCCAATTAATATGTATAACGGGCAGCGGGGCTTTATCCGCGGAAAAGCTGCCAAATATTTCTTTTATGCATTTTACCCGCTGCATATCGTCATTCTTGTAATTCTGCGCAGGATACTGTTCTGATATTACCAGGGCAGATATACTCCGCTGGATTCATCAAAGTAATACCAGCCATTTCCTCTTCCTATAGACTGTGCGGCAGTTCTGTTATTTTGTAATTTTTGTTTTACTTATTTTTTGTAAACTACTTCATTTTTATTTTTATAAATACTGTCAGAAGGAACACAGCCTCTTACAGAAGAAAGAGGATAAATATTGCTGTTTCTTCCGATCACGGTACCTGGATTCAGTACGGAACCGCATCCTACCTCTACATGATCTCCCAGCATAGCTCCGAATTTCTTAAGTCCTGTCTCAATTTTTTCTTCCCCGTCTTTTACAACGACAGGCTGCTTATCTGATTTCACGTTGGAACAGATGGATCCGGCTCCCATATGGGACTTATATCCCAGAACAGCATCTCCCACATAATTATAATGCGGAACCTGTACACTGTTAAAAAGCACCACATTTTTCAGTTCTGTGGAGTTTCCCACCACACAGCCTTCTCCTACAATCGCGTTTCCTCTGATAAAAGCACAATGACGTACCTCTGTATCTTTTCCAATAATTGCCGGACCGTTTATGCAGGCAGTAGGAGCTATTTTTGCAGATTTTGCAATCCAGATATCCCCTTCTTTATATTCATATTCCTCAGGATCCAGTGTTTTTCCCAGCTTCAGGATAAAATCCTTTATCTCAGGAAGAACTTCCCAGGGATACGTCCTGCCTTCAAAAAGTTCTGAAGCAATGGTTTCCTTAAGATCCAAAAGCTTTTCAATGGTAAAATCTTTCATCATAATTATTTTCCTCCTCGTTTTGAAGCTGCAGGCTTCTTATAGTTTTCTGCGGCAGCATCAAAAAACTGTCTCAGCGCATACTGGTAATTACTGTTTTCTACCTGCGCTATCCGCACTCTCACAAAATGCTCCAGCTTATCCATATACTCCTGAGATGTGATACTTCCTTCTGCCACATAAGTCAGACCTTTTTCCCAGCTTGCTGTAAGCTCCGGATTCAAAAGCTGACGGATGGAACAGTTGACCACATCGAAGATCATTTCTCCCAGAAGTGTCGGTGTGATAACCTGTGTTTTTTTGTTCAGAGACAGGTACTTGATCGTAAACAGTTTTTTCAGGATCTCTGCTCTGGTAGCGCTGGTACCGATGCCGCTTCCCTTTATCTGCGCTCTCAGTTCCTCATCCTCAATCAGCTGTCCTGCATTTTCCATTGCCAGGATCATAGAACCGGAATTGTAACGCTTTGGAGGAGAAGTTTCTCCCTCCTTGATATTCAGGGAATCCACAGAAAGTATATCACCCTTTTTCAGCTTCTGCAATGCTGCAAGAAGAATCTCATTACAGGAGGTATTTTCTTCTTCCTCAGTATCTGTATTTTTCTCAGATGCCTTTCTGACCGCAAAAGAGTTGGAAGCAATCTTCAGATATCCCTCACTCTGCAGCACACGAAAGGAAGAGAAGAATGCCTCTTTGTCCATCATGGTAGTCAGATTGACTTTCTGATACACTGCCGGAGGATAAAAAATACACAGAAAACGACGCACAATCGTTTCGTACACTCTCTGTGATGTCTGAGACAGGGCATTCAGTCCATTCAGCCCCTGTCCGGTAGGAATGATAGCATAATGATCTGTGATCTGCTTATCGTTGACATATCTGGTTTTTACGATATTTTTGTAGGATTCCATTTCCAGAACTTCGTCTGCCGCCCCATTGATCTGAGGATACCGCCGCAATCCGGAAATATTTTTATAAATTTCCTTTGCCACAGCTGTAGACAATACTCTGGCATCTGTTCTTGGATAGGTAACAAGCTTTTTCTCATAGAGTTCCTGAACAACCCGCAGAGTCTCGTCCGGGCTGATCTTAAACAGTTTTGAGCATACGTTCTGAAGTTCCGCAAGATTGAAAAGAAGAGGCGGATTTTTATTCTCTTTTTTACGCTCCACCTTTTCCACCTGGCAGGATAACGGCTGTTCCCGGGTTAAAAGATCGATCAGCTCCTGTGCATGTTTTTTTTCCTTAAACCCATTCTCTTTATACAAATATGGAGATTGAAAATACCTGCTTCCCTCTGCAGCTCTCCATTCCCCGTCAAAATGCTCTCCCTCCAGAGAAATACTGCTCAGCACCCGGTAAAAGGGCGTTTTTACAAAGGATCGGATCTCTCGTTCTCTTCGGACAACCATTCCCAGGACACAGGTCATCACACGTCCTACGGAAATGGCCTGATATTTTGTTTTCAGATAGTTGGATACACTGTTCCCATACCTGAGAGTCAGCACTCTGGAAAAATTGATTCCCATAAGGTAATCCTCTTTTGCCCGCAGATAGGCTGAAGCAGAAAGATTGTCATATTCTGATAAGTCCTTTGCCTCCCGGATTCCTCTGAGAATTTCCTCTTCTGTCTGAGAGTCGATCCATACACGCTTCTGTTTTTTGTCATGGACGCCTGCCATTTGCGCCACAAGACGGTAAATATATTCTCCCTCCCGACCGGAGTCGGTACATACATAAATCGTATCCACATCCGGCCGGTTCAAAAGTCCTTTTACAATATTGAACTGTTTCTGGACTGAGGGAATCACCTCATATTTAAATTCCCGCGGCAAAAAAGGCAGGGTATCAAGACTCCACCTTTTATACCTGATATCATATTTTTCAGGATAACTCATGGTGACCAGGTGTCCTACACACCAGGTCACTACAGAGTCCTCTGATTCCAGATAGCCGTCCTTTCTCTGTCCATTGATCTTCAGAGCTTTTGCAAACTCCTGCGCCACGCTGGGCTTCTCTGCTATGTATAAAGCTTTTCCCATTACTGATCTGCACTCATCCTTTTCAGAGGCCATGCAAGAAGTACTGCACCGCCTATCATATTTCCAATTGTGACCACCAGCATACTTTTCAGCATTGCAGTCAGGGAAATCCCCGGAACCACACATGCAGCCACAGTAAAAATTCCCATGTTTGCGATACAGTGCTCAAATCCACTGACTACAAACCCGGAAATACACATGATGATCATCAGAATTTTTGCTGTCTCGCTTTTCAGCTTAATTCCGCAAAGTACACCGAGACATACAAAAAAGTTACATAAAATTGCACGGAAGAACATTTCGCTGACCGGAATCGAAAGCTTTCCGCCAATCAAACCTGCAAAATAATCTTTTGTTCCTGCTGCACCCGCCCATACAAAGATCAGAGAAAGGATCACACAGCCCACGAAATTGCCAATATAGCTTATGAGCCATACCCTGCCTGCATCCCTCCAGGCAACCTTTTTGTCATAAACACCAAACGCCATGACAAGATTATTTCCGGTAAACAGTTCTCCCCCCACAAGAGAAATTAAAAGTACCGCAATGGAAAAAACAACCGCTCCCAGAAATTTGCCCCAGGCCGGTTCCCCTGCCGCAGAAAAAGTATTTCCCACAACATTGGAAAAGATCATGGCAACTACTATAAAAAAGCCGGCCATTATAGCTCTCATAAAGTACTTCCCAAAATCATTTTTTAATAGTTTCACTTTTGCTGCTGCCGCCCCTGACAGTTTTTGTACATCTTCAAAGTTCATCTGTGCACCCCTTTCATAAAAGTGGTCTCATTATATCACGAATCCCCAGTACCCTCAACCTGAAATATTTTCACGCCGAGTCCCTGGGGATTCTGATCATTTTTTCTTATTTCTTTTTTTCAGCAAAGAAGAAATCGTATTATACAACAATTTCATATCTACCGGTTTTGCAATATGTCCGTTCATTCCCGCCTCTGCAGATGCCTGTACATCCTCCGCAAACGCATTGGCAGTCATTGCAAGTATGATTATGGATTCTGCATCCGGATGATCTGATTTACGTATTTCTCTCGTTGCTTCGTATCCGTTCATCACCGGCATCTGTATGTCCATAAAGATCGCATCATAAGTTCCGGGGAGTGCCTGTTTAAATTCATTTACTGCCTGCAGGCCGTCTGTTTTTACCGTAAATGTAGCTCCTCGCATCTGCAAAAGTTCTCCAAGAATTTCTGAATTGATCTCATTATCTTCTACCAGAAGGAAATGATACCCTGTCAGATCCTCTTCCTCAATCTCCGGAGTATTGTCTTTTTGTTCCTCTTCTGCAGGATCGATAAGTTCAAATTCTAATTCAATCTCAAATTTTGTTCCCTGCCGGATCTTACTGCTTACACGGATTTCTCCGCCCATAAGGTCAACAAGACCTTTTGTAATGCTCAGCCCCAGTCCGGTTCCTTCTACTTTTGTTACCCGGTCGCTGCGGATAAAGGGTTCAAACAAATGGCTCATAAACTCTTCTGACATTCCAATTCCTGTATCCTGAATGGTAAAGCAATACCTTATATGCTGTTTTTCTCTTGCTTCCAGTTCTTCTGTACGAAACAAAACGGTTCCGCCTTCTAATGTAAATTTAAGAGCATTGCTCAGAAGATTTATCAAAATCTGTTTGATCCTTAATGCATCTCCATAAAATCCTGCCTGTTTAAGGTCGCCTGTCTCGATCAGAAACTGTACTCCGGCATTTTCTGCCGGGGAAGTCATAATGGACGAAATATGATCAACAAGCTCTCCAATCCTTATTACCTGATGGTTCAAATGAATTTTAGACTGCTCAATCTGACTCATATCAAGAATATCATTGATAAGACTGAGAAGATGCTGAGACGAAACGGAAATCTTATGAAGATAATCCTCAATCTTATCTCTGTTTCCCAGATTTGCAAGAGCCAGCGTTGTCATTCCAACAATAGCATTCATAGGAGTACGGATATCATGGCTCATAGAAGAAAGAAAATCACTTTTGACCCTGTTTGCCTTTCTGGCATCTGCCAGAGCCTTTTCCAGTTCCTCCTTGGTCTTCCTTTCTGCTTCCAGCACATCGGTTACGTCTGAGCGAATAAAACACACCCTTCCCAGACGCAGGTCTATGGAGGAAACGATCATATTTTTCGTTCGTATTTCCCCTTTATCATTATATACAGAATAAGCAAAAGAATAACTTTCTTTATCCTTCAGCCGCTCCAGCATTAAAGCAGGCTCGAACATATCCTCCACGTATTCTTTCTGGCTCTGAGCTACTGTTTTTTCTATTACCTTCCGTGTTCTGTCAGAATACCGTCCTCTGTTTTCACTGATATTGTCGTCTCCTCCGCTTACAATCTCATAAGTATCAGAAAAAAGATTGATATTAGCAACCAGATCATAAGTATTAGAGGATAATTTCATAAATATCTTTTCACGGATGGTTTGCTCCGTAATATCAGTAACGGTAAGAATACCTGTCACATCTCCTGTATCAGGTGTCTCCACAAGAGCCACCTTAAACTGTACATATTTTCCGGCTTTCTGATTGGGGAGCTGTATAAAACAGGGCATCAGCACTTCCTTGATTCCTTCGTCAAAAGCTCTTTTGGAAGGTTCATTCAGATATTTTGCATAAAACTCCTGCCGTTCTTTCTCATCCACGATCAAAGTTCCGATACCGGTAAAAAACTCCTCCCGAGCATCACCAAATGTTTCAAGAAGTCCTGAATCCGTACGGTCTACAATTTCGGATATTTTATTTTTTGTAATGTTGCAGTGTCCCAGGATCAGGGCATCCGGTCCTGCCATCAGATAATGCTGATGAATCTGTTCTGTATATTGCTGGCGCAGCTGCTCCTGCATCTTTTTCTCCGCAGTGATATCGTGATAATCTGCGTAAACCCGCGCGTCTCCTCCATCACACTGGATCACTGAAAATTTCACATTAACCCAGATGTACTCGCCGTTTCCCTTTTTCAGGCGGTACTGCAGTTCATATTTTTCTTTTCTTTCCTTAATACATTTATCCAGATTTTGTCTTACATATTCTCGGTCATCGGGGTGCACGCCGCCTAACGCATTCTGCTCATACATTTCCCATGCTTCTTCATTAGACATGTCCATCATTTCCGCAAAACCGTCAGACAGATATTCCGGCCTCAAAGCACCTCCAACTTCATGATGCACCACTGCCATTCCGCCTGGAAGGTATTTTACCACCATCTGAAAATACTGTTCCAGGCGTTCTTTTTGTTTACGGCTTTCTACTTCATCCGTAATATCACGGACAAATTTCACACAGGCAGGGATCCCGTTCCAGTCCATTTCACGGAATCTTGCCGCAAAAAAGTGTCCATTGTCTTCATATGTCACTTCCTGGTGGATGTCAAAAACATCCCCTTTTTTCAGCGTACAAAATTCACATGGTTCCGACTTTCCATACAGGATATGATAACATTTTTTTCCTATTCTGCTTTCTTCCTTCAAAAACCCGTTTTTCAGTTCATTTGTATAAAGAAGATTATAATTTTCTTTATCGATCACATAAATATCATCTACCGTTTCTTCTACTATGCTTTGAAACAATCGTTTTTCCGGAGAGATATTTTTCTTATCATAAGACATATTCTTCCTCATCTTTCTAACTGTTTTTATATTTGCATATCATCTGAACATGTTTTTCATAGCATTTCACCAAATCCGGCAGAACTTTTTCTGCTCCCATTTCATCTCCTGCTCTCAAACATTCCGTCATCTCACTGGAAAATTTATACAATTCATCAAAGCTTAAATTCATACATATTCCTTTGAGAGTATGAGCAGCCCGAAATGCCTCTTCCAGATGTCTCTGTTCCCAGGTCTGAAGTAATGTCGGATAACTTTCATCTTTTAAAAACAGCAGTACAAATTTCTCGATTCTTTCTTCTTTACGCAATCGTTCTTTGATATTCTGATAATTTCCTGAAATCTCCTGATATAATTCTTCCAGCGTCATATGCTCTCCCTCCATAATCTATCCTTCCTGAATATCCACGATCTTTCCAATTGCTCCATTGTATTCCGGTCTGTCTCCATCAGTCCATAACGCGCGGCAGATAATACGGCTGGGTCTTGTTTTTCCATCAATCTCCAGTTCCACTTCATATTCCGCAAGTGGGCATTCCGGAGTGGTACTGCGAAGGATCTGGTCTAATTCGATTATTTTTTCTTTTTTTATAACAGACAATAACTCCTTATTTTTTGATGGCTCAATAATAAAGCGTGGAATTCCCAGCTTTTCTGCTCCCCAGTCCGATATGCTGAGCATAGAAGGAACCACCGAATATTCAAACTGGATTTCTAATGCCATAGATGAAAAGAACTGAAATTTGATCCGCTCCTCTTCCAGCATACTCAATGTCCGGTTGGAGGCTGCCAGTTCTTTATGAGAAAGAAGTCTTTCTACTATGTTATGGATTTCTTTTTCACTGACTCGATTCAGAGAGTTTATTGCAAGTTCTTCCTGAATATGATCTGCAATATCACTAAGGCATTCCAAAAGAAGCGGATTAAATGTTCCGCATTCTCCATTCAGGATCATATTAAGCGCTTTTTCATGAGAAAAGGCCTTTTTGTAAACGCGTTCGCTGATCAGCGCGTCATATGCATCTGCCAGAGAAACCACCTGGGCAGAAATAGGAATTTCCTCTCCTTTCAGTCCGTCCGGATATCCTTTTCCATCGTAGCGTTCGTGATGCCACCGGCAGATTTCATAAGCCACATTTACCAGAGGTTCATTCCTATGAAGCGGCAGGTTTTCCAGCATATCTGCCCCCACTGCCGAGTGGGTCTTCATAATTTCAAATTCTTCCCTGGTCAGACGCCCCGGTTTATTTAATATATTTTCTGATATGGAAATTTTTCCAATATCATGAAAGGCTGCCGCCTTACTGATCATGGAAATTTTTGCCGCGTCAAGATCATATGCATCTGTTTTTTCCCGCAGACGCTTCAGCAGAAGCTCTGTCATAGTTCCAATATGCAGTACATGCAGTCCGCTTTCACCATTACGGAATTCTACAATATGACTTAAAATAGATATCATCAATGTATTACTCTTTTCACTTTCATACATTTGATCTGCAACCATGGAAATCAGTTTTTTCTGTTTGGAATACAACATAATGGTATTGATCACTCTTCGGCAGACAATAACTTCATCAAAAGGACGGCTGATGTAATCCGTAGCCCCCAGTTCATATGCCCGTTCCACAACAGAATGTGAGTTTTCTGCAGAAATCATGATCACCGGTATCTCTTCGATCCAGTGATATCTGTTCATCATTGCAAGGACTTCCAGTCCATCCATTCCCGGCATCACAATATCCAGAAGCACAAGTGAAATTTCCGTTCCATGAGAATGAAGCAGTTCTACTGCTGCAATCCCATTGTCTGCTTCCAGAATATCATACTGTTCGCTGAGCATATCTGCCAGGATCGCACGATTCATTTCCGAATCGTCCACGATCAAAATCTTATTTATTTTCCTTTTATCATACATATTCTCTTTGCTTCCTCTCAGAAAGATCTATCCATATAAAGATTTCCATTTCCATTTCTCACAAATCCGTACACTGTGATCTTATTTTTTTGTGCCAGGCGTATTGCCCTCTCTGTGACTGCTGCTCTGGAAACAATAACAGAAATACCTGCTGCAATGATTTTTTCGATATAATCTGCTGAAATCCTTCCACTGGTAAAAATCACTCCATTTTCAGGAGAGATATCTTTAAGCAGCATATATCCTACAGCTTTATCCAGTGCATTATGTCTTCCGATATCCTCAAATCTGCATTGTACCTCTCCCGCTTTCCAGAATGCACATGAATGTGCACATCCTGTCTCCCGGAACAGCTCGCCGGGCTGTTCAAAGATCTGATCTGCAACAGAAAAAAGTTCCTCCGGATCCGGAATCCGTTTATCCTGTACAGTCCTTTCTTCTTTCTCCGGATCTTTTGACGAATTATCCTCTGCATTTTTCTGTACAGATTCTTTTTTTATTTTTACATAAATCTCCTGCGCCTCTTCCAGAACCGTGATCTCATGGATCTGCTGTTTTCTCTGTATCAGATCGCCTGTATAAAGACGCCCTGTAATCAGCTCTTTCAGATCCTCCGGCGTACAGCTTACCCGGAAGCTTTTTTCTCCGTTAAGATAAACCTGATAAACTGCTTCCAGGGCAACTTCGTCCTTACATGAAAAAATATTTCCGTTTTTTATTTTACTGATGGATATACTTTCTTTTTTCATAAATCCGTCCTTTCTGAATATATGCAGAAAATCTGTTGAAAATTTATTTTTACCCTGTTATAATATCTGAATGTATCATCTGTGGATGTCGTTGGGTAACTGGTGTGCCCCCTGGTCTTCAAAACCTGTGCTGGACGTTAAGAGCGCCCTGGGTGAGTTCGATTCTCACAGGCATCCGCCAAAAGAAAAATCTGTTGACAATGCTTCCCGCAGTTCCCCTGCAAGCTCCTGTTTTTCCTCCGGAGAAACAGTCCGCATCTCCAGCATCACTTTGTCGTTTCTGATATGGGAGATCACCGGTACCGGAAGCTGTCTGAGTCTGGCTGCCAGTTCCTGAGCAGTCTCTTTTTTTGGATTTATCACTACCGCATAGTCCGGCATCACCTCTCCCGGAAGAGATCCTCCGCCCACTGCAGATACACTTTTTTCCACTGTGATCTCTCCTGCATAACCGCAGGAATTCAATTCCCAGGCGATTTCCTCTGCCTGCGTCAGAAGTTCTTCTTCTGTTCTGGCGATCATCTTCAGAACCGGAATGTTTTTCCACGGATCTTCTTCATTCAGATATTCCCGAAAGGTTGCCTCCAGCGCTGCTGTGGTAAATTTATCCAGACGGAGCGCGCGCATCAGAGGATGGTTTTCCATGGTCTGTATATATTTTTTCTTTCCTGCTATGATTCCTGCCTGCGGTCCTCCCAGAAGCTTATCGCCGGAAAAACAGACCACGTCTGCGCCCTGTTTCAGCACTTCCTGCACTGTAGGCTCGTGTGCCAGTCCATATTTTTCCAAATCAACCAGAACGCCGCTTCCCAGATCTACAATCACCGGAAGCTTCTTTTTTTTGCCAAGGTCTGCCAGTTCTTTTACTGAAACATCCTCTGTAAAGCCTACGATCTTATAATTGCTGGTGTGTACTTTCAGAAAGGCTGCTGTCTCTTCATTCACAGCTTTCTCATAGTCAGAAAGCCTTGTCCGGTTGGTGCAGCCTGTTTCTTTTAACACGGCGCCGCTCTGTTCCATAACGTCAGGGATACGGAAGTGTCCCCCTATTTCAATCAGTTCGCCTCTGGAAACAATTACTTCTTTTTTTTCTGCCATGGCAGCAAGGATCAGCGCTACCGCAGAAGCATTATTGTTGACCGCCACTGCTGCTTCCGCCCCTGTCACCTGACAGATGACGTCCGCATAATGAGCCTGACGTTTTCCTCTTTTTCCTTTAGAAAGGTCATATTCAAGATTGGAATAGCCTGTCATGGATTCCATCACTGCCATCATCTGTTTTTTGCCAAGAGGCGCCCTGCCCAGGTTCGTGTGGAGGATGATCCCTGTCGCATTGAACACCTGTTGAAAAGAAGGCTCTGAGATTTCCTGCATTCTTGTTTTTATGCAGTCGGCCACATAAGAGGTGAGCGCAGGCATTTCACATTCTGCGATCGCTTCTTTTTCATTTTTCATCAGAAGAAGCTTTTCCCTGAAAATATCCAGCTCCTTCCGGATATTTTCCGTAACTCTTTCTCTTCCATATGTGCTGCAGAGCTTCACAATCTCCGGTTCTGCCAGAAGACGATCCACTCCTGGGATTTTTCTTAATATTTGATTTTTATTCATAAATCTATCGTTTTCTTATTTAAGGATCAGGAATTTTTCCTGTTTTTCAGTTACTTCTCCGATCATCGCAGAAGGCAGTTCAAGGATGTTCAGCCTTTCCATAAGCTCAGGAGCGTCTTCCCCTGATACTGCCAGAAGCAGTCCGCCTGATGTTTGCGGATCATATACCAAATCCTCCAGCCAGGTTCCCGGAATCTGACTTTCCACATCTTCTTCCAGATACTCTCTGTTCCGGTATGCGCCTGCCGGAATCAGCCCCATTTCCGTATAGGACTGTACTCCTTTCAGAACCGGGAGACTTCCGGTATCCAGAACCAGTGTTTTTCCGCTTCCCTTTGCCATTTCCATGGCATGTCCCGCAATTCCGAAGCCTGTGATATCCGTACAGCTGTGTATGGAAAATCCGGCCGCAATGTCTCTTGCATAGCGGTTCAGATACGTCATATTCTTTACCGCTGCTTCAATCTCATCCTCTGAAGCAAGCTCTCCTTTGATAGCCGTTGAAAGAATGCCGGTACCAAGTGGTTTAGTAAGGATCAGGACATCTCCTGTTTCTGCTCCATAGTTTTTCCACATGAGTTTAGGATCTACAAATCCGCTGACGCACAGCCCATATTTCGGTTCGTTATCAGAGATCGTATGTCCTCCTGCCAGCACTGCTCCTGCTTCGATCACCTTGTCCGCTCCGCCCTTCAGGATCTCTCCAAGGATCTCTATATCCAGACAATCCGGAAATGCAGCCAGATTCAGCGCCACCTTCGGCTCTCCGCCCATGGCATATACATCACTGAGGGCATTTGCCGCAGCGATCTGTCCAAACAGATACGGATCATCCACAACCGGGGTAAAAAAGTCAACCGTCTGGATCATTGCCAGATCGTCATTAATTTTATAGACCGCAGCATCATCTGAGGTCTCTGTTCCCACTAAAAGCATGGGATCACTGAATTTCGGCAGCTTACCCAAAACTTGGGCAAGGGTCTCAGGACCTTTTTTAGCCGCTCAGCCGGATGTACTTGACATCTGCGTTAAACGAATTTTGTAATCACTCATGCTTTCACCTCCTTACACTCTGCAGAAGGGGATTCCTTCAGAATCCTTCCTTCCTCTGTTTTTCTTGTAAAACCATTTTTATCGAAATGCTCCAGAAGAGCCACCGCTACCTTTCGGGAACAGCCCAGATAATCTCTGTACTCTCCAAGGGCAATGATTCTTTTTTTCTGCGACATTTCCCGGAAAGCCTCTTTTCCTTTTTCATAATAATCCCTGTGGACACAGTATTGCTCATCCAGACGGATCAAACTTTTTTTGTTGAGAAGAGAGGTAAATACAGGTTTGAATTTCTTCTGATTTCTGTGTTCTTTCAGATACAGCTCCGTGGCAAGAGGGGCAAAGCCGGATTCCAGATAATGGGCAAGGATCTCCTTTACCATGGCATCCTCGTCCTCCTTCAGAACCACCCTGAAACGCTTTTTACTGATGCAGCCTTTTTCTTCCTTGATAATCTTTTGCTTTTTCAGCACCTCCAGTATCTCATCTGTGATCCTTGGATTTTCCAGCTTCATTCTGCTTCTCAGCTCCTCGATTCCCATTCCCTCTTTCAGAGGACAGGCTTTATGGAACTCGCCCAGAATCGTCTCTGTCTTTCTGCGGTAAAAATCCATTTCTTCTCTGTGAATATAAAGTCCATCCTCCAGACAGATCAGGATTCCTTTTTCTGCCAGCTTTGCTGCCGTATTCTTCAGCCCGGATCTGTCCAGGGAATTTCTTCCTGCCAGTTCCTCCAGAGAATAAAAGCAGCCTCGATGTTCCAGAACCGAGATTTCCAGCATCTCCTCCCCGGTTCCCTTTTCTTTAATCCGACATGCCTCCAGGACTTTTGGGTCCTTTCTTTTGTGCTTCCGGGGACAGGCGTCCAGAATGCAGCCTCCTCCTATGGTCTCTGCCGGAGAATAAAAGCGGATCACAAAACGGTCGCCTTTTTCCATTACCGTTTCCTCCTCCAGACGCAGCTGCGCATAACAGGTTTCTCCTGCCTTCAGTTCCTCCCGGTCAAGAAGAATCACCTTTCCCAGAAGCTCTTTGGTTCCATGATAAATATGGACTCTGCTTCCGTTTTTTACCACGCGCCCTGTATGGCGCAGAACGGTAAGAGACACATCCGCCATCATGGAAGGATACATACTGTTTTTGAAAGCGATCACATCGCCCCTTGAAATCTCTTCTTTTTTACGGTCAGGAAGATTCAGCGCCACACGCTGTCCCGCATGGGCAGTCTCCACTCCCTGCTCATGAACCTGGATGCTTCGGATCTTTACCGGAACATTTTCCGGATAGAGGAACGCTTCCTGATCTTTTTTTATCTTTCCGCCCAAAAGGGTACCGGTAACAATCGTCCCAAACCCTTTCAGTGTAAATACCCGGTCTGCCGGAAGCCGGAAAGCCCGCGTTTCCTTATGATCCGGCAGCTTCTGATACATCTGATACAGAATCTCCTTCAGTTGATCCAGCCCCTGATTTTTATAAACGGACACAGGAACTACAGGCGCATTTTCCAGAAAGGTTCCTTCTGTCAGTTCCCGAATGTCCTCTTCTACCAGTTCCACCAGTTCCGGATCTGCCAGATCTGTTTTGGTGATCACAATTACGCCCTGGCGGATTCCCAGAATCGAAAGAATGTCCAGATGCTCCACTGTCTGGGGCATAATCCCTTCGTCCGCAGCAACCACCAGCATTACAAGATCCATTCCTCCTACGCCGGCCAGCATGTTTTTTACAAATTTTTCATGACCCGGCACATCCACGATCCCCACACGTTCTCCGCCTGGAAGGTCCATCCAGGCAAAACCAAGTTCAATGGTAATGCCTCTTTTCTTTTCTTCTTTCAGACGATCCGTATCAATACCGGTCAGCGCCCGGATCAGACAGGTTTTTCCGTGATCCACATGGCCTGCCGTTCCTATAATTCCATATTTCATGAGTCTAACCTCTGTTAAAGACCGGAGAATATTTTCCAGTCTGTTTTTTCTATACAATCATACCACAGGTGGGGGCTTTTTACTATAGAAAAACTTGTCCGTATCTGTTTGTGCTGACGGAAATTTATCCTTTTACTTTGAATAAAGACCCGGATAGGCCTTCTTGTCCAGTTTTAAATAAATACTATATAGAATCATCACAAATAAACCGATTACTGCTATAATAATCCATACAGTACTGAATGTATAATGGTCGATAAACGTTCCTATTACATAGTTACTTAATACTCCAATCAATCCGGCGCAGCTGGTCGTGATACTTAACACTCTTCCACGATGTGTTTCCGGTATTCTTTTTGTAAGATAAGGTGTTTTTGATATGGAACCGAATATTTCACCTGTCGTAAATATAATAATCCCTATAACCGCAATCACAAAATGATGATTTACAAAGATAAAGAAGGCAAGTCCTAATGACTCCAGTAACTGCCCCCAATACATAATCCTGATATCAATTAATCCGGAAAGCTTTTTGGTTAATATCGGCGTGCCTGTTACCACAACAACCGCATTGATACTTGTTAAAATTCCAAATTTAAAAGCTCCTGATCCATGAAAGGCTTCCTCCATATGTAAAGGCATCAAAAAGTTAAATTGATTATAAATCAGCGCAGCTATGCCAGAAATAACAAATAATAAAAAAAATAATTTTCGTTCAGAAAAAACTTTGAATATTGACCCTGTTTCCCCTTTTTCATATTCGTTCATTGATTTATTATCCCGGTCAATAGTTCTTACATTTTTAATAAAAACTAATAGCAGCAGCGTACTGGATATATCTGCCAGACCGTTAATAAAAAAACACAGATTAAGATAATTATTAAACAAAATACCGCCAATGGTCGGCGCCAGAACCAACCCCAAATTCATCGAAAGGTAATTAAGAGAATACGCTCTTTCCCGATCCCTGCAGGTTGTCAGATCAGCAATCAGCGCATCATAAGCCGGCTGTTCCATTGACTGAAATAATGAAGCGATCGCTAATAAATACAGTGTCGTCATGGACATTGGCAATGCAGCACAGACAAAATACAGGCTGTTTCCGATCAAATCAAAGGTAACGATGATATGCTTTTTATTATATTTGTCAGCCAGCTTACCTCCCAGTAAGTAGAATGGCCCCATAAACAAAGAAAACAGCATCATATACAGGCCGATCGTCTGTCCGTTCATTCCCAGCTTTTCACTCATTATCAAGGTAAGCATAGGCCATATTAACGCTCCCATACTTGTCATGATTTTACCAAAGGCCAGCACATAGATTTCTTTTGGCAAATGAGTATACATAGAAAAATGTTTTTTTAGAAATCTCATAGAAATTATCCTCTTTACCATCCCTTTAAATTTATCAGACTACTCTAAATCAATCCAGTATCTTTGCTCTGTCTTACCATTTTCTGTTTGTTCATTTTCTAAGATTCCGCCGTTTTTTATGATGGATTTTGCAGAACCAATATTATCTTTATCACATACCATTAAGACTTTTTTGATTCCCATTTTTTTACATTCCTCTAAAGCAAGCCCGATCATTTGCACAGCATATCCTTTTCTTCTTTCAGACGGTCTGATTCCATCTCCGATATGACCGCCATGTAATAAAAGATGTTCATTCAGATAATGCCTGATATTTACCGCGCCTACAAGGATATTTCGTTCCTCATCCAAGCAGAAAAATGTAGAGTCGGGAACCATACCGTCTTTCGGTTCCCTTGTTTCCAAATTGTTCAAATAGTAATCAAAGTCATCATAATTGTTTTTGAAAATAATCCCTGGTGAACGGTTCACATCATGCGTATCGTTATATTCCTTCCATTCTTTGAGCATATCAATGATCTGCTCTTTGTATTCGTAACTTCCTTTTATTAATTTCATCGACATTAAAATCACTTCCTTTACTTTAAGTCCATAGCTTTTCCCATTTCAATTCTGATTTCATTACGCTCCGGGTCTGAATTTGAGTAAGCAAACAAGTCAAACCCTATGATTCTAAATCCATGTTTTTTATAAAAAGCAATGGCATTTTCATTACATGTCTGTGTTTCCAGAACAGTCATTCTCGCATTGCTTTTTGAAGCTTCTTCAAAAATTGCTTCCATTAATAAAGAACCGATACCATTGTTTCGGTTTGAACTATTGAAAACACAAATATTACTGATTCTATACCGATTATTCCATTTTTCTAATGTACCTTCCACATATCCTAACAGCTGTCCATCTTCAAATGCACCAAATCCAACAGGATTTTCTAACCATTCATTAAAAAACATATCGCTGAATGACATTTCCTTTGGTTTAGAGAAAAGCTTATAAGATATACAAAATCCCTCTGATGTTGATTGAATATCAAAATATCCTTTTGTTTGATATTTAACTGTAAAATTTTTTCCCGAATACACTTCTCTGTTCAACTCTTTGATTTCTACCATATAATTGTGACACCCTATTTGCAATTACAAAATCTATAAGCATATTTCTTCTTGCAGCTAAAACATTTTTATCATTTGCCAACGCTTTATGAATTGAATGTGCTGCCTTTATAAAAATTATCTTTTATATAATAGCAGAACTTCATAACAGCAATGTAAAAAGATAAATAAAGTAAAAAAACAGCAGGATATCTTTATATTAAAAAAATCCTGCTGTTTCTGAAATCATTTTTATCAGCGAAAAAACAACATGCCGCTGTCTTGAGTTACTGTATCCTTCCTTCTTCCACTTCTGCCGTACTCATAAAGCCGGGGGTGTGTGCAGAGAGGGGCGGGCATTGGAGAAGGATGAGAGTCAGGTGGATTTGTGGCGTGAGATTGCCCAATATTTTGTATGCAGCAGATGATGTGCTATATGACTGTTTGGTTCCTCCAGAAACTCCTCATAGATCTTTTTGATCGCAGGATTTTCATGGGATTTCCGATAGGTAAGCTCACGGTCATGGGCAAAGGTTGCAGCTCTTCTGTTGGCATAGGCTGCCTCTCTGTCTGTATCCATAAGAAGCTTCGGCTGACCGCCTCCGCTGACACATCCCTCCGGACAGGTCATCACTTCGATGAAATGAAGATCCAGAGTTCCATTCTTTACTGCCTCCAGAACCGGGATCACATTTTTCAGTCCGGTTACAACTCCAACCTTCAGATCCAGATCGCCTACTTTTATCACAGAGGTACGGAATCCCTCTGTTCCACGAACAGCTGTTACCTCAAGATCCGGAATCGGCTGTCCGGTCACAAGCTCATAACCGGTACGAATGGCCGCTTCCATAACGCCGCCGGTAACGCCAAAGATTGTTCCGGCGCCGGTATACAGTCCCAGAGGCTGGTCAAATTCCTGATCCTCAAGAGTATCCCAGTCAATTCCCATGTCTTTAATAAGCCATGCCAGATCTCTGGTGGTAATGGCAACGTCTACATCACGGAAGCCGCTGTCCTTCATTTCCGGACGCTCGCTCTCAAATTCCTTGCAGGTACAGGGCATTACAGACACGCTGTAAATATCCTTTCCTTCTTTGCCTTCCAGCTGTGCCCCGTATGTTTTGAAAATGGCTCCGCCGATCTGCTGCGGGCTTTTTGCCGAGGACAGATGATCGGCAAGCTCCGGATAGTTATTCTCAAGGAATTTTACCCATGCCGGACAGCAGGAGGTAAACATTGGAAGAACGCCTCCTTCTGTTACACGCTTCACAAGCTCCGTTCCCTCTTCCATGATGGTCACATCTGCCGGGAAGTTGGTATCATACACCCGGTCAAATCCAAGAGCATGAAGAGCCGCGGATAATTTTCCGGGAGTCAGTGTTCCCAGATCTGCGCCAAACTCTTCTGCAATGGCAACCCGGACTGCCGGAGCGCACTGTACAATGGTAAATTTATTTTTATCTGCAAGAGCTTCTTTTACTTTATTCAGATTGCAGACCGCATACGCTGCAAAAAGAGGCTCCTGAACAGAATCCGGAATATTTCTTTCTTTTTTGACTCTGTCGTAGGCTTTTTTTCCATGGGTCAGAATGGATACATAAGATTTACATTTCTGCACGCACTGTCCGCACATCACGCATCTGTCTGTATCAATAGTCTGAGGCTGTCCCTGTTCGCCTACAATGGCATAGGCAGGACAGACTTCTGCACATTCACGGCAGCCGGTACAGAGATTCTGATCAATTGCTACTATCATGAATTTTGTCCTCCCTTATCTCCAGTCTTTTGTCAGAAGCAGCGACTCTGCTGCCCTGATATTTTTTTCTTCCCGTTCCGCTTCCGGATCCACCAGTCTGAGTGCCTGATGAGGACAGACTCTTACGCAGGCAGGGCCGCCTTCGATCCCTGCACAGAGATCACATTTGGATGCAAAGACTTTTGGCTCCTCAGACATTGACTGAGCCACCAGACGTCCGTCCTTCGCATAAGGAAGAAGCGCAATCGCTCCAAAAGGACATGCCTGCATACAGTCTTTACAGCCGATGCATTTTTCTGCATCTACGATCACCTGATGGTCAATCCGGCTGATTGCTCCCTTGCTGCACGCGTTCAGACATGGCGCATCTTCACAGTGCTTACACTGGATCGGCATACATCCCTGATCAAATCTGGTCAGGAACAGTCTTGGGGTTACGGGAACCGTAACGGTTCCCACTGTATTTCCAACATGATTGCTTTTGCGGTTATGGACGGTGAAGCAAGCCACCTCACAGGCTTTGCAGCCAGTACATTTGGTACTGTCTCCCACCACAAAAGACCCGATTTCTTTTTTCATTGATCTATGACCTCCTATTCCTGCGGATGCGTTTCCCGATACGCATTTCTGGCAGCTTCCATACGTTTGCGTTCCATGGCATCTCCCAGATCCTCCTCTGTTACAAGAGTAAGAGCTTCTGTAGGACATACTCTTACACAGGCAGGTCCTCCCGGAAGTCCGTAACAAAGGTCACATTTATTTGCCACTTTTTTCTCAGATCCGTCCGCCTGGAATTTTCCTGTCTGGACTGTCATATTAATAGCGCCGAACGGACATGCATCCATACAGGATTTACATCCCATACATTTATCTGTATCAATGACAATACAATGGTCCTTCTGAGAAATTGCGCCCACCGGGCAAACTGCCATACATGCCGGATTTTCGCAGTGCTTGCACTGCACCGGGACGCTTAAACGTGCTGTTTTTACCATATGGAGTTTCGGATTAAAGCTATAGGAATCCGGATCCACCTCAAAGATATGCTTTCCCTCATGGGCTACTACGCATCCGATCATACAGGTGCGGCATCCGATACAAAGGTCAGGGTTCCCTTTTACAAAGTAATTCATGATTCTGCCCCCTTTCCTGTATCAATCCCCATCTGGGCGCGGATATCATCATACAATTCCATCACATGGCGCTCTGCCCATTCCTGATCCTGGATCTTTTCTACACGGCAGGCACAGTATTTGTACTCCGGAGTGTTGCTGACAGGATCCAGCTTGGCTGTTGTAAGCTCATTGCAGGCTCCGATCCACCACTGATAGGTCATATAGGTTGCGCCGGGTTTTACACGGTCTGTAGGAAGGCATCTGGTAATACAGTAACCTCTCTTGGAAAGTATCTTAACCAGCTCTCCTTTTTTCAGGTTCATCTTCTCGCAGTCCTGGGTATTCATCTGTACCCAGCCCGGCTCGTCCTCCAGATTGCGAAGGGTACGGCAGTTTCCGGTCATCGTACGGACAGAATAATGTCCTACCTCACGGACAGTGGAAAGTGTCATCGGATACTGGTCATTTTCCAGTTCCACCGGCGGATGCCAGTCTGTACCATAGAACAATGCCTTGTGATCCTTTGTGGCAAAGATTCCATCCTTATGAAGATACGGGGTTCCTTTGTCTTCCATGGATTTGTCGCGGCAGGGCCACTGAATACCGCCGTATTTCTCAATTTTTTCGTAGGTAGCTCCGGTAAAGCTCGGACAGAGATCGATCATTTCATTCCAGATCTCCTCTGTATTTTTGTAATTCATAGGATAACCCATAGCTGTAGAGATATCTGCAATGATCTGCCAATCCGGACGCATATCGCCTTCCGGTTCGATCAGCTTGCGGACTCTCTGGAAGCCACGGTCTGCACAGGTATAAATACCTTCGTTCTCTCCCCACGCAGTAGCGGGAAGGATCACGTCTGCATAAAGACCTGTCTTGTTCATATAGATATCCTGCATAACAACAAAATCACATTTATCAAGAGCCTCTCTGACCTCTGCCAGATCAGGATCTGACTGCGCCGGATCTTCTCCGAATATGTAGTATGCATGGATCCGTTTCTTTTCATCTTTTTCGTGAAGGATACGCTCCGGCACATGAGTGATCGGGCAGCCCACCTTATCGGACAGCGGCACACCCCATGCCTTTTCAAATTTTTCACGAATCTCCGGTACCGTTACATTCTGATAACCCGGATAAGAGTTTGGAAGAGCGCCCATATCGCAGGCTCCCTGTACATTGTTCTGTCCACGTACCGGACCGATACCCATGGACGGACCGCCAAAGTTTCCGGTCATCAGCGCAAGGTTGGCAAGTCCTTTGACTACATCCACTGCCTGGGTAAACTGACATACGCCCATGCCATAAAGGATCATGGCAGGTTTGGTAGTGGCATACATTCTTGCCGCCCTGCGTATTTCATCTGCCGGAATGTGAGTGATCGGTTCTGCATATTCCGGTGTGTATTTTTCGATCACTTTCAGGAATTCATCAAATCCCTTTGTGTGTTCTTCAATAAATCTGGTATCTGCCAGCCCCTCATTCCAGATCACATTTGCCATTGCATTTACCAGGGCAAGGTTGGAACCTCCCTTAAGCTGCAGATGGATATCGGAAATACGCGCGGTTTCTGTCACACGTGGATCTGCACAGATGATCTTCATTCCCTTCTGTCTGCCGCGGACAATACGTCTTGCAACGATCGGATGGGAATCTGCTCCGTTATAACCGAAGCAAAGTAAACAGCCTGCATCCTCGATCTCCGGGATGCCCATTGACATTGCGCCTGAACCTAAAGAATACAGTAGACCCGCTACCGAAGGCGCATGTCATATTCGCGCGCAGTGATCGACATTATTGGTACCGATGCACGCGCGCATAAATTTCTGCATAAGATAATTGGCCTCGTTGCCTGCGCCTCTGGCAGAGCCTGTTCCCATAATGGAATCCGGACCGAATTTCTCCTTAATCTCTCCCAGACGTTTCGCTACATAGGAGATTGCCTCCTCCCATGAAACCTCTACGAGAGGTGATTTCTTTCCGCCTTTACGGATCATCGGCTTACGAAGACGTTTCGTAAGAATCTGGGGATCATTCAGATAATCCCAGCCATAATGACCTTTCAGACAGAGGGTTCCCGCATTTGTCCTGCCGCCTGCAGGAACTGCTTCCACAATCTTATTGGCTTCCGCATCGACTGTGAACATGATCTGACAGCCTGCTCCGCAATACGGACAAGTTGTCTGGACTTGTTTTAAAGCCATACCTGTTCCCTCCTGACTTGAAATATTAATAATTAACTTCCTGTGTGTTTTTTTGAGCAAAATTCTCGTTTATATTTTAACATTGTTATCCTTGTTTTACAAGAATTCCATGATATAAAATTAGGGAAAATGCCGAAAATATTTCAGATTTTCCCTGTTCTTTCATTTGTTTGTACTAACTTCTATCAGAATGTCTGCTGCTTTTTTAATTTCATCCAGATTTAAAACCGGAGTTTCCGGAAGCCTCAGTCCGGTATCTGTAACAATCGCCAGAAGGGTTCCGGGATCACAGACACTTCTATAGGAAATTCCCTGTCGTACCAGCTCAAATTTTGGAAAAGAGGAAGACTTCATCCCTTCCAACAGAATAAAATCCGCTTCCGGAAAAAATTCCATCAGATTTTTCACATCTACATCCGGCTGTTTTTTTACCATCTGCCACTGTCCTTTGGAAAAAATACAGGTTCCATACGCCCCTGCCTGCTGCATCCGGTAAGTATCTGTCCCTTCCCTGTCTGCCTGAAACTCATGACCGTCATGCTTGAGTACCGCCACACGATATCCTCTTTGTGTCAGTTCCTTTACCAGCTTTTCCAGAAAAGTGGTTTTGCCGGAATTTTTCACGCCGCTTACCGCCGCCACAAAAGGCTTCTCCGACTTTCTCACAGCATCCATACCGCTACCTGCTCTCCGGCTTTTATATTTTCCTTACCTGCCGGAATGTCCAGAAGACAGTTGCATCCCCGCAAAGTGCCAATCGCCCCTGACGAAAAGATCCCCTGAGGAAAGGAAACCTTTCCATCTTTATACACAGCTCTTACAAACCTCCGTACCCGGCATCTTTTTTCAAAATCCACCTCCATGATCCCCCTGCGCATTTCCATGGCAAATGCAGAATCTCCGGTCATGACCTCCAGCGCCGGACGCAGAAGAAGCTCAAGATTTGCCATTGCCCCGAAAGGATTGCCGGAAAGGGAAAGAATCAGGGTATTCCCATATACAGAAAAAATCGTAGGAGTTCCGGGCTGAAGGCGGATCCTCCAGAATATTTTTTCTGCCCCAAGGATTTCCAGGGCTCCATGAAGAATATCTTTTTTCCCTACAGAAACACCGCCGGTGGTAATAATAATGTCCGCGTCTTCTGCCGCTTTTTTCAGTTCCTCTGCCAGTCCCTCCTCACTGTCTGCACAGTGAGATACCGACTTTGGAGGCACACCCAGTTCACAAAGGCGCGCGGAAACCATCATCCCGTTGGAATCATAGATCTTTCCCGGCTTCAAAGGGCTTCCCGGCTCACAAAGCTCGTCTCCGGTAGTCAGCACCCGTATCACCGGTTTCCGGTAAACCTCTGCCTCTGTGCGGCCGATACCGGAAAGGATCCCCTGCTCCGCAAAGGTGATCCGGGAGCCTTTTTTCAGAAGAAGGCTGTCTTTTTTGTAATCCTCTCCCTGAAAGCAGTAATTATCCCATGGCTTCTGGCTTTTGTAGATTTCCACCACATCCTCGCCATAGTCCGTATCTTCCTGCTTAACCGCCGTATCCGTTCTCTGCGGAAAAGGAGCTCCTGTCATGATCCGATAGGCTTCTCCCGGCTTCGCCTGAAAGGATTGTCCGTCATCTCCGGCATAAATACAGCCTGCCACCTGAAGTCTGGCCGGATTTCCGCGGACAGCTCCCCGGATGTCTTCCGCCCGTACCGCATATCCGTCCACCGGAGAACGTGGAAAAGGCGGGTTATCCGTCCCGGCATAAACGTCCTCTGCAAGACAGAAGCCCCCTGCCTCTTTTACTGCCACTTTTTTTATTTCTGTGATCCTCTTTGCCCGCTTTTCGATTTCTTCCAGAGCATCCTCAAGCAAAATTCCCTCTCTCATCTCTCGTTCCTCTTTTCCATATGCGTTAAAAGTTCCCGGTACAGATTTTAATCATTTGTCTTCCAATCCAGTCTGATGTTAATCATTTGTGAAAAAATCGCTTCTTTTACCGTATCACTCAGATATGCCGGATTCAGTTTCCTTTTTAGATATGCCATATAAGTATCTTTTCATCTTTATGAATATTCAGATAATGGAATATATTGGACTTTCCATTCATGCTTTCACATTTCAGATGATTTTCTCTGCATACCTGCTCAAAAAACTGATATCCTGAGTTACTGTCTTCTGTGATAATCACTTCAGGAGTTATCTCTCTTTGATAAGTATTTGCCCCATATAAGTGATAAAATTCATGATAACTCTGCTTTAAAGTCCCATACTTTCCCGATGTACGAATTCCGTATATTTCTTCTACACTATAAGGTAAAGTTGGCAGCGCTTCTCTGGATACGATCACATAATAATTATCGGTTTTCTGAATCGCACCTGCAAATTCTTCTGTCCGAATAAATTCATTACCTTCATCTATAAATACAATACTGTCAGAAATTCCACCTAGCTGTTCTTTCCATAAAGAGCCTTCCAGTACATAACAGTTCTTATCGCATACCAGTTCTACCGGCGTACCAGATGGATTATTTACATAATCCCGAATCATATCTACCAATGTAGTTTTTCCAGTTGCACTGTCACCTCGGATGATTGTCAGATTCCTTTTTAATTCAAAGTCATATTTTAACCGTTTAGTAGAAACAATAACCCTGTGCTTTCCCTTCATTGTCCTGCACCTCCGTCAAACAAACTCCCCGGCTATCGATACCAGCTCTTCCATCGAATAAGCCATCTGATTTGTATTCAACACATGTACAGCAAATGGTTCTGTACCAAAATCCATCAAGTGCAGAAGATTCACTGTCCTGTCTTCTGATTCGGCAATCCTGAGCAGCCATTTTGCACAGTTATCCCCGCAGGTCGAAACATTAAAAACTTTGTCTTTATCAAATTTCACAAGGATCAATGTTTTCACTCCGCCTGACAATCCAACGGGAGGAATTTTCCCCAGTACAGGACTGTCAATCACACCACTGTCCAGAACTGTTGACTGATCCACATCCTGAATCATTTCTTTCACAAAAGAATCGACGATCCAACTGTCTTCATAATCATATTTAAAATAAGCAGCTGTGTTATATACAGCTTCTTTCATATTTCCGTAATAAATATTAAGCATTCAATTCTCTCCTTTTTGTGTCCCTCTTTTCCATATACATTAAAAGTTCCCGGTAATCCTCCGGCGTATTAATATTTTGAATCTGCCATTCCTCCACGGAAATCCGGCAGGTGTCATAGCCCCATGCATCAAGGATCCGAAACACCGGCGCGGGAGCTTTTTGTATCTGCTCCCCGATACAGTCTGCCATACAGGTGGGATAAATGCCCATCAAAGGCTCAGTTCTTTCTCCATGCACCGCCAGCAAAGGTTTCCCGGCATTGCCGCCCGCTCTTCTATACCCAAAATGTCTGAAATCTTCAGTATCCACTGCGTCCAGTCTGTCCTCATGAGCAATAAGCAAATCTTCTAGCATCTTCACCGGAAGCTGAGGCACATCCACCGGAAGCACCAGACAATAGGAAGTGTCCATGGCCTTCATGCAGGCATGGAGTCCGCCTAACGGCCCCCGTTCCCGGTAAATATCAGAAATCACCTGGATATGTATGCTGCTTTTTATTTTTTCATTCCAGAAGACACAGCCTCCGGCATCATGACCGGAAACATAAACCTCCCGGATTCCCAGCTTCTCCGCTTTTTTTATCTGACAGGAAAGAAAACTCTCTCCGTCCAGAAGAAGTCCTGCCTTATCCTCTCCCATTCGGCTACTTTTCCCACCAGCCAGAAGAAGAAGAGAATAAAGCTCTGCCCTGTTTATTTTCTGTTTTTTTCCCACTTGTAATGCATCACCTTTATTTATAAATCTGTGCAGTCCGATTATTTTCCTGTGCACAAATACTTTTTATCTTTCCAGTATAATAAAAACCAAATTTCTGTTATTCGTTATATTAGTATAAATCTTTTTTTCATACATGTATACAAATAATTACAAAAACGCCATAATATTTGGTCTTCCCGAATCACGGGAAGAATATATACAGGATTCTGTCAGGAGACCTTTCTTTTGCGCCCGTACAAATGACAAAAATATTGGGTTTTTATATCTTAAACAAACAGGAAAAGATACCGTAGAAATCGCGGCTATGGGAGTGTTAAAAGAATATCATCGTAAAGGGATTGGGCAGTCCTTATTTGAATATGCCAAAAAAGAAATTCACAAAAAAGGATATTCTTTTATTCAGGTTAAAACTGTACAGATGGGAAAATACGAAAACTATGACAAAACAAATAAATTTTATTTATCTCCTGGCTTCAAAGAGTTTGAGATCTTTCCAACCTTATGGGATAAATGGAATCCCTGTCAGATATACATCATGGCAGTATAATATACTTACCTGGGGAGCCGGGGACGTGCTCTCACCCATTCCGAGACCTTACGGAAGGTGGTGATTATTATGAGTACATATGAGGAATTAAGCTTAATCGTAAGCGTTGCTTTACTGATTGTAGCTATTCCGAATCTTACACATAAGAAATAGCCGTCCTGCTCTCGTCAAAGTTTAGGAACGGCTATTTCTAAAATAGTTTTACTTAATTTTCGCCGGGACGGGTGACCTGCACTCACCTTCCGGCTCCCTTGTTAATTATATTATATGTCATATAAAAAGAATCGTCAACCTTCGTTTTTAAGCTATCTATGACAAAGGTTACTGTTCAGAGGTATGCATAAGCCATTGTAAAAAATGACGAAATTTATTTTT
>USDN01000036.1 GCA_900553515.1 uncultured Blautia sp.
ATTCTGCATAAAATCTGCTTATTTTATTGCGAAAAATATTTATTCCTCACCGCTGGTTTCCCACATTGTTTTTTCCTGTTGCCTATATTATAATGAAGACACGGAAAAAATTCCTTTGGGAATAAGAAGAGAACAGGAGCAGATTATGAGAGCATACGAACGTTTATTAAATTATGTAAAGATTCATACGACCAGTGATGAAAACAGTAATACAACACCTACCACAGCCCGCCAGTTTGATCTGGCAGAGCTTCTGGTAAAGGAAATGAAGGAACTGGGAGTCACAAATGCAAGAGTCGATGAAAACTGTTATGTTTACGGCGAAATTCCTGCTGCGCCGGGTTATGAGGACAGACCGGCAATCGGCCTTATCGCTCATCTGGATACCGCGCCGGATTTCTGCGGGGAAAATGTGAATCCGCAGATTCACGAAAACTACAATGGAGAGGATCTGCCTCTGGGAAACAGCGGAAAGATTCTTTCTGTAAAAAAATTTCCACATCTGAAAGAACTGAAAGGCAGGACACTGATTACCACAGATGGAACTACCCTTTTGGGGGCGGACGACAAAGCGGGTGTTGCAGAGATTATGACTGTGGCGGAGGAGCTTCTTAAAGGAACCATGGCTCATGGAAAAGTGTGCATTGCTTTTACACCGGATGAGGAAGTGGGAAGCGGAGCCGGCAAGCTGGATATTCCGGGACTGGGAGCTCAGTATGCCTATACGGCAGACGGCGGACGTGAAAATGAGATCGTATACGAAAACTTTAATGCCAGTGAGGCTGTCCTTGAGATCCGGGGCTTTAACATCCATCCCGGAGAGGCGAAGAATACCATGGTCAATGCGGCTCTTGTGGCTATGGAGATTAACAGTATGCTGCCGTCTCTGGAAACTCCGGCTCATACAGAATTGTATGAGGGCTTTTTCCATCTTTGCGAGATGCAGGGAACGGTAGAGCAGGCAAGACTTGTGTACATCATCCGGGATCACAGCGCAGCCTGCTTTGAGGCAAGAGAGAAAACCCTGGAACACATTACAAAGATTATGAACGAGAAATACGGAGAAGGAACCGTCAGTCTGAAGGTTACAGAGCAGTACCGGAATATGATCGAAAAAATAGAACCGTGTATGCATCTGGTAGACCATGCCAAAGACGCGATCCGTGAACTGGGAATGGAGCCGGATACAGATCCGATCCGCGGCGGTACAGACGGTTCCCAGCTCAGCTTCCGGGGACTGCCATGCCCGAATCTGGGAACAGGCGGCTACGCTTTCCATGGTCCTTATGAACACATTACCGCAGAAGGAATGGATACAGCTGTTCAGGTGATGCTTGGTATTCTGAAACGATATGCAGAATAAAATAAAAAATTTTAAATAATATGCGATAAAAAACACTTCTTTTGCATTGTACATGTAAAGGAGGTGTTTTTTTATGATTATAAAAAACAAAATAACGGCGGCAATGATCCTTCTGGGGATGCTCGGAAGCATTCTGGCGGGGCAGGGAGACCGTACCGTACAGGGAGCAGCAGAGACGGAACCTTTGAAGGCGACTTTTTTGAAAGTGGGAAAAGCCGATGCCATAGCCATACAGACAGGAGAAGATACTCTGGTGATTGATACCGGGGAAGAAGAGGATGGAGAGGAACTGGTATTTTATCTGAAAAACCAGGGGATCTCTCAGGTAGATACGCTGCTGATCACGCATTACGATCAGGATCATGTGGGCGGGGCAGATACTCTGATCGAATCTATGGATGTAGGAAGGGTACTGGTTCCGGATTATGAGGGAACCTCCACGGAATATCAGGATTTTATGGTCGCACTGGAAGAAAAGGGGATGACAGCAGAGCGTCTGAAAAAAGCGGAGGAGTTTGAACTGGGCAGTGCGACAGTTCTTGTGGAACCGCCCGCTTCCTGTGAGATCAAAAATGGAGAAGCGGAGATGGATAACAATTTTTCAATTATTACTACAGTCATTCATGGAAAAAACAGGCTTCTGTTTACCGGGGATGCAGAAAAGCAGCGGATTCGGCAGTGGCTGAGGGAGGGACAGGCAGAAAAATGTGATTTTTTAAAGGTTCCTCATCATGGTGTTTATAATACGGCATTGCAGGAATTATTTGAAACTGTGATGCCGGAGTATGCAGTGATCTGTTCTTCTAATAAAAATCCGGCAGATCCGCAGACGATCGAGCTTTTAAAGAAAAATAACACTCATGTCTTTCAGACAAAAGACGGAAATATCACATTAATCAGTGATGGAAAATCTCTGGAAATGAAACAGAATCTGGAGCATTAGGAAGGAGAACGTATGACACAGTCAGTTTTTAACCGTTATGAAAAAAAATATCTGATGCCGGAACCGATATATCTGGAACTGAGAAAACGGCTGGCACCCTATATGCAGGAAGACGAATATGGCCTTCATACGATTTGCAATATTTATTACGATACCAGAGATTCTTACCTGATACGTCGTTCTATTGAGCATCCGGTTTATAAGGAAAAACTCAGGCTCAGAAGCTATGGGATCCCCACGCTGGATTCCAAAGTCTTTCTGGAGATTAAGAAAAAATACAGGAAGGTTGTTAATAAGAGAAGAATCCAGATCACTTTAAGGGAAGCCTATGATTATATAGAGAGGGGGATCCGGCCAGAACAGGACAGTCAGATCCTTCATGAAATTGACTTTTTTTTACAGAGATATCCTCTGGTAAAAGGTTTGTATCTGGCGTATGACAGGATCGCACTTTTTGGAAAACAGGATGCTTCTTTCAGAGTGACATTCGATCAGAATATCCGGAGCCGACATGTGGCAATGGGGCTGGAAAACGGAGATGCCGGAGAAAAGCTTCTGCCGGAGGGATATTATCTGATGGAAAGTAAGATCATGGGCGCGGCGCCCCTCTGGTTTACAGAAATTTTATCGGAGCTGTCAGTTTACCCGGTTTCTTTTTCAAAATATGGAAGCATTTACAAAAAAGAACACAATTCCTTCGATGTGGAGCAGCTGATGGTCCACAGAATGGAAAACTGGAATGAGATAAGGAGGACAAAGGTATGTTAAACAGTATTTTTCATGCAGGGACATTTTCAATAGAAGCAGTATTGACAGCTATGGCAGCAGCTTTGATCCTTGGGCTGGCGATCGCCATAATTTATAAGCAGTCCGGCATCCATATCGGGAGCTTTGCTGTGGTGCTGGCTGTGCTTCCGCTTCTGGTCAGTGTGGTCATTCTGATCGTAAACGGAAATCTTGGGACATCGGTTGCGGTTCTTGGCGCTTTTGGTCTCATAAGATTCCGCAGTGCGCCCGGAACAGCAAGAGAGATTGGTTTTATCTTTTTTGCAATGGCAGTAGGGCTTGCATCCGGCATGGGATTTATTTCTCTTGCTGTTCTGATTACTATGACGGCGGGTTTTTTTATATTCATTCTGGAGAAGCTTCAGTTTGGCAATCCTGTGTCCCGGGAACGGGAACTCCGGATCACCATTCCGGAGGATCTGAATTACATGGGAGTTTTTGACGATCTTTTTCAGGCATATACGAAATTTGCACATCTGGAACGGGTAAAAACAACGAATATGGGAACCATGTATGAGCTTTCCTACCGGGTGGAACTACGAAACATGGCAAAAGAAAAAGAGTTTATTGACGAGCTTCGATGCCGGAACGGGAATCTTTCTATTATATACGGACTTGTTCCCCGTGAGAAGAATGAGCTATAATAAAGGATAAGAAAATATGTGGGGATTTCACACAGGGATAAGGAGAAAGCGTCATGCTGGTATTTGCTGCGCTGGCTTACAGTAAGCCGGAAAACAGAGAAACGATAAATATAGATGAAACTGTCTTTTACAGGATTTCCGCAGGGGACAAGGAGGCATTCTGCCAGCTGTATGAGAAGACAGGTAATGTGATTTTTTCTTATGCGCTGTCTTTACTGAGAAACAGAGAGGACGCAGAGGACGCCATGCAGGAGACTTTTTTAAAAATCCGTTCGGCAGCCCATCTGTATCGTCCCATGGATAAGCCGATGGCATGGATTTTTACCATAGCCCGAAACGTTTGTCTGATGAAGTTCAGAAAGCAGAAGCATTTTTCTTCTGTTTCAGTGGATGAGTTAAGGGAAATCCCGGACTGCAGTGGTATCCGGGACCGTGAGGACCGTATTGTACTGGAAACGGCATTTCAGGTTCTGACAAAGGAGGAATGTCAGATCATAGTTTTACATGCAGTATCAGGAATGAAGCACAGAGAAATCAGCGAGCTTCTGCACCTGCCGTTGTCTACGGTGTTGTCAAGGTATAACAGAAGTATAAAAAAACTGCGGGGACAGCTGGAGGGATTATTATGAAAAATATAACAGAGTCTTATCTGAAAGAACGTCTGAAACGTGCCACGGAGCAGCTTGTGCCGGATAAGGCGGAGGAAATATGGGCGCAGCCGGTAGAAAAAGCCTCCGGTGACGAATGGTTTCTGGACGGTCTGGACAGACGTCCTCACACTACACAAAAGATTATAAAGCTCATGTCTGCAGCGGCTGCCTGTTTTGTGATTGGTATGTTTTCCTATTACATGATCGTACTGCATTCTCAGGCAACCGTGTACCTGGACGTAAATCCCGGTATACAGCTTGAGCTGAACAGCAGAGAAGAAGTGATTTCTGCAGAAGCGGCTAACCGGGATGGAGAAATAATTCTTGAAGATATGGATCTGAAGCATACGGATCTGGATGTCGCAGTAAATGCTGTCCTTGGTTCTATGGTCAGGCATGGATATCTGAGTAAAGCTGAGGATATGGTGCTGCTTTCGGTAGACAGCAGCGACCGGAACAAAAGCGAAAAACTTCGTACAGAGATATCGGAAGAGATCCGTACCTGTCTGGATTCCATGGTAGGATCAGCTTCTGTTTTCGACCAGGATGTGTATTTGGATGACGAATTAAAAGCTATGGCAGAACAATATGAGATCACACCAGGCAAGGCTGAATTGATCCGGAAACTGACATCAGAAAATCCAAAGCTGGAATATGCGGAGCTGGCAGTTCTGCCAATCAAAGATCTGGCGGCAAGGCTGAACCGGGAAGGCATAGATTTAAGAGAATATGCCAATTATAGCGGAAATGGTTATAAGCCGGAAACAGAAGAGGAAGATGATGCAGAAAAGCCGGAAAAGGAAAGTGATGACAAAGAGCAGGAGGATGACGGGGATACGGATGCTTCTGAGCAAGAGGAGGATGAAGAGGATCAGGATTTGGAGGAAAACAGGAATCAGAGCCGGATACCTCCGGCTGGTTCGACAGAGGACAATGATGAAGCCCCGGTAAGGAGACCGGAAGCAGCTGAACCGGAATATGAGGCTCCAGAACCGGAAGAACAAGACTATGAAGCCCCGGAGCCGGAATATGAAGAGCCGGAGTACGAAGCCCCGGAACCGGAATATGAAGCTCCGGAGGCAGATGACGACGGGGAAGAAGAGGATGACTGAGAAATAATTGCTGCTTTTATCGCAGTAAGATATTTTACAGGGCAGAGGATGGTTTAGAAGGTTCATTACTGCACCATGCATTACGGAACTTTAGTGGAGTGCATCCTTCGTGTTTCTTAAACTGGCTGATAAAATGACTGACCTGATGAAAGCCACATGCATATGCGATTTCTTCTATGGTAATATCTTTATATTTGAGAAGAACTTTTGAGTGATTGAGCCTTGTGATGATAATGTATTCATTAGGCGGCGTACCTATATATCGCTTAAATTCTCTGGCAAGGTGATATTTACTTACGCCTGTAAGAGATGCCAGATAATCAAGAGACAACGGTTCCTGAAAATGTATGTCAATTTCTTTTATAACAGTTTTTAGATAATCGGGCATAAATCCAATTCCAAGATTTTCCGTTTCATTTTCAATTAAAATTTTTGTAAGGATCTCCGTGATCAGACCTGAAGTAAGGATTTCTGAATGGAGATCCTTTTTTTGCGTTATAGATAGAATTCTTCGAAGAGTGCTTTCCATAAAAAAAGGATCTAAAGAATTCAGAATATGAAAATTACTCTTTAAAAATTCTTCATAATAGCCAAGAGCGGAAGGCCCATTAAAGTGCAGCCAAAGAAATTTCCATTGCTGGTTTTTCAGGCATTCGTAATAGTGGTGATCCATACAGTCAATATAAGCAAGAGTTCCTGGCAGTAGCTGCCATGTTTTTCCCTGATATTTCAGAAGTCCTTTCCCGGAAAGGGTGTAAATAAGTAAAAAGCTGTTCAAATTTTCTCTTTCTGTAAAATATGGGGGAAAGGTGCAGAAGTCTCCGGCTTCCTGTACATAAAAGAAGGTTTGGCGGGATTTGGGGGAGGCTGTATTGATAAAACGAATGGATTCATCGGTCCAGCTGAAATCAAGATTTTCCATATATTGATGAGTTGCGGAATTCCTCATGACAATTTCTCCTTTGACAGCAAGATATTGATATTTTATGCTAATATAATCGGATGTTTTTCTTATTATATCAATATATAATAGCAATGTAAACAGAAATAAAAGAAACAAGATAAGAGTATAGGAGAGAAAAATGAATAGCTTTGACAGAATAAAGGAGCCTAAGGAAACGCGGATCGGATTATACAGTGCAGGACTTTGTACATACTGGGATCAATTTTCAGGACTTCGGGAATGCCTGATGGGATATAATCATTTTATTGAGGAAAAGCTCAGTCAATGGGGAAAAGTTTATAATTTTGGAATGGTAGATACGGAAGAAAAGGGCCGGGAAGCCGGGGAGTATTTTAACAGAAATAATGTAGATATCGTATTTTCCCATGCTGCTACCTATTATACAAGTGCCTGTGTACTTCCAATACATCAGGTTAAAAAAGCCCCTGCCATTATTTTAAATCTCCAGCCGGCTCCTGAAATGGCATATGATATTACAGGAACAGACAGATGGCTGGCTCAGTGTGTAGGATGTTCTATTCCTGAAATATCAAATGCGTTTAACAGAGCAGGAATTCCATTTCGCGTTGTAAATGGATTATTAGGGCTTTCTGAAACACCTGGATTTGCAAAAGCCAATGAGGTATCCGTTGATCGGCCAGAAGCGATAAGAGCATGGAAAGAAATTAAAGAATGGTGTATGGCAGCAGGTGTGCAGAGAACATTAAAATGGAGCCGTTTTGGTTTTCTGGGAGGATACTACAGCGGCATGCTGGATATGTACAGCGATTTTACTATGCTTCAGGCTCAGACAGGAATGGATATTGAAATTCTTGAAATGAGTGATCTGGATGCATATCTGAAAAGTGTAAGTAAAGAAGACGTTGAGAAAAAAATGTCCCAGATCCAGGACTTTTTTGAAATATCCGGTGATTCTCCGTCGGATCCAATTGCACGCAGACCAACAGAAGATCAGCTGAACTGGTCGGCGAAGGTGGCGGCGGCACAGGAAAAAATGGTCAGGGATCGTGATCTGGACAGTGTTTCGTATTATTATCATGGACGAGATGATTATTTTGAAAAGATACAAAGTGGATTTATTGTAGGATTTTCTTTATTGAATGCCCGTGGAATTTCATGTGCCGGAGAAGGAGATATTAAAACAGCATTGGCAATGAAAATTGCAGATATATGTAATACAGGTGGAAGCTTTTGTGAAATTGTAGCAGCAGATTTTAACAGAGACACGATGATTCTTGGACATGACGGTCCGTTCCATTTTGCTATTTCAAAAGGAAAGCCGATTCTTCGAGGAATGGGAGTTTATCATGGAAAACGCGGCAGCGGTGTTTCCGTAGAAGCGAAGGTGCGGCCCGGAAAAGTTACCACTCTTGGAGTTACACAGACAGGCGACGGACGTTTGAAATTTAACATCAGTGAGGGAGAAGCAATCGATGCACCGATTCTTCTTAATGGAAATACGTCTACGCATATTCGATTTGCCCAGAAACCGGCAGAATATATGGATCGTTGGTTTGTGGAAGCGCCTACACATCATTTAGCATTATCAGTAGGGCATAATGCGGGACTTTTTTCTAAGATTGCACAGCTTATGGATATTCCGTATGCGATTTATTAAAAGGAAATACTTACACAGAGGTGCTTAAGTATAAAAAATATTTTCAGGAGGAAAAGAAATGAAGAAAAAAATGCTCGGTATGATTCTTTGTGCAGCAATGCTCACAAGTATGGTAACCCCTGTTTGGGCAGAAGGGGCAGCAGAAGGAAAAACATTTGCAGTTATTACAAAGGCAGCAGGTAACCCTTATAACGAAAAAGAAGCAGAAGGATTTAAGGAGGCCATTGAGGCAGAGGGTGGAGAAGTAATTATTAAACATCCGGAAACAGCTACAGCAGATGCGCAGATTCCCGTAGTACAGTCATTGATCTCTCAGGGAGTAGATGCGATTTGTATTGCTGGAAATGATGAAAATGCATTGCAGGCGTCTCTTAAGGAAGCAATGGATGAAGGGATCAAGGTTGCCTGTATGGATGCAAAAGTAAATCCGGCAAGCAGGATGACTTTTGTCAATCAGGCTGGTGTGAAAGAAATTGGAACTGCCTTGATGGATGCAGTGCTTGACATTTCAGGTGGAGAAGGACAGTGGGCAATTCTTTCAGCAACATCCCAGGCAACGAATCAGAATGCATGGATCGAAGCAATGAAATCAGTAATGGAAGAAGAAAAATACAGCAAATTGGAACTTGTCGAGATTGCATATGGTGATGATGAACCACAGAAATCAACAGATGTCACACAGGCTCTTCTGCAGAATTATCCGGATCTGAAAGTAATCTGTGCCCCTACAACTGTAGGAATTGCGGCAGCAGCTAAAGTACTTCAGGATTCAGGAGCATCCTGTAAACTTACAGGTCTGGGACTTCCGTCAGAGATGTCGGAATACATTGGTGATGATGATGCTCATTCTTGTCCATATATGTTTCTCTGGAATCCTGTAGATGTAGGAAGATTAGGTGCATATACATCTATCGCATTGGCAAATGAAGAGATTACAGGTGCGGCAGGAGATAAATTTACGGCTGGTGAACTGGGAGATTATGAAGTTGTAGAGGCTGCAGATGGAGGAACAGAGGTTATCCTTGGTGCACCGTTTAAATTTGATCCGTCCAATATTGATGAGTGGAAGGATGTTTATTGATCCGGAAGCTTATCGTTGATTGGAATACCCTTGGAATTGGAAATGCCGCAGAATATCTGCGGCATTTCCTGATAGATAAACAATTACTGTGGAGGTTGAAAATATGCGAAAAAGTTTTACGATGAAACTTTATGAAGGAAAAGAAGCAGAATACGAAAGACGCCATAATCTTTTGTGGCCGGAGATGAAAGAAATGATCCATCAATATGGAGGAAGAAATTATTCTATTTTTTTGGAGCCAAAATCTTTGATTTTATATGGCTATATTGAAATTGAAGATGAAAAACTTTGGGCAAAAAGTGCTGAAACAGAAATTAACAGGAAATGGTGGGATTATATGGCAGATATTATGGAAACAAATCCAGACAATAGTCCGGTATGTATAGATTTGCATGAAGTATTTCATCTGGATTAACAGGAAGAGTAATTGCTCTTGAATTTATTTTGAAAAAAGCAGTGTTTTTTATAAAAAATGACAGTTTACAATTCTGAAAATCTAAAATATAATGGAAAAAATGAGAACGATTCCACATTGGACGGATTTTTGGAGGATACAGAAGATGAGTAAAAAAATTATTTTTCTTGATATAGACGGAACGCTGACAGAGCCGGGGAGCAACGTGCCCCCGGCTTCTGCGCTGGAAGCAATAAAAAATGCACGGAAAGCAGGAAACCTTGTGTTTTTGTGCAGCGGAAGAAATTATGGGATGCTTTCCCCTCTTCTTCAGTATGGTTTTGACGGCGCTGTAGCCAGTGCAGGCGGGTATATCGTATGCGGAGATCAGGTGATCTATGACTGTCCTATGACAGAAGAACAGAAGATCAAAGTCATGAAAACATTGAAAGAAAATGGAGTATTCCGTACAGCAGAATGTGTAGACGGAGCATATGCCGATGAATGTCTTGAGGATTTTCTGAAAGAAAGTTTTGGGAAAAACGGAAGCAGTGAGCTGCTTCGCTGGAGAGAAATGATAAAAAAATCCTTTCATATCCGGCCGATGGAAGAATATGCAGGACAGCCGGTATATAAATTTGTGGTCATGAGCCCTTCTATGGATAATTTGAATCAGTCCAAAACAGTTTTGGAAAAGGAATTTCAGTTCTGTATCCAGGATGATTCCAGGGGATTTGTAAACTGTGAGATTATCAATCGAAAATTTAATAAAGGTACGGGCGTGCAGCGAGTCTGTGATTATTATCAGATCCCAGTCAGTGATTCCGTAGGATTTGGAGACAGCATGAATGATAAGGAGATGCTGGAGACAGTCGGACTTAGTATCTGTATGGAAAACGGAAACGGGACTGTGAAAAAAATCGCAGATGAAGTATGTCCGCCGGTGACAGAAGATGGTCTCTGGAAATCTTTTCAGAAGTATCATCTGATGTAAAAAATAATCTCCTTTTTTTAATATTTTTCTGCTTTTTTGTAAAATATAATAAAAATAAATAAAAATTATGATATAATAAACTCACTTAACAGATTCAAAGAACGAAACAAAAAGGCAGGAAACAGAAAAGGGGTGAACTTATGCTGAAGGAATGGATACCGGCAGAGATTCCGGAAAAGGAAGAAATAGCAACACAGCTTGACCGGGACAGGGACAAACTTTATGAGCTTCAGATGAAGATCAAGGAATATAAAGTTCCGATTCTGGTGCTGTTTGAGGGATGGGCGGCAGCTGGAAAGGGCAGTACCATCGGAAAGGTAATCAAAAATATCGATCCCAGGTTTTTTAAGGTGGCAACCATGTCCGCGCCGTCGGAAGAGGATCTGAGAAAGCCGTTTCTTTACCGCTATATGAAACAGATTCCTGAAGAAGGGAAATTTACCTTTCTGGATTCCGGATGGATGGAGCAGACCACAGGCGAAGTTCTGAAAAAAGAGCTTTCGGATTCGGAGTATGAAAGACGGATCGAAAGTATCCGCCGATTTGAGCGGCAGCTGACAGATAATGGATACCTGGTGCTGAAATTTTTTATGCATATTGAAAAAGAAGAGCAGGATTCCCGGCTGAAAAAGCTGCTGGAAGAGGAAGATACCAGCTGGCGAGTAACGAAATTTGACAGATGGCAGAATGAGCATTACGGCAAATGCAAAAAAGTATTCGATCGATATATGAAGGACACAAATCTTCCTTCTGCACCATGGTATATCATAGATGCCGGAAACCGGAAATGGGCAGAACTTCAGGTGATGGATATCCTGATCAGCAGCATTGAGGTTGCCATGCAGAACCGGAAGCACTCTTCACCTATTCTTCAGAACGTCTTCCCTCTGGTAAAAATGCCTAAACTGGCGGAAGTGGAGCTTCAGGATAAAGAAATCAGTGAAGAGGAGTACAGAAGTGAGCTGAAAAGCCTTCAGAAACGTCTTGGAGAGCTGCATAACCGCCTTTACCGGAAGCGGGTTCCTGTAATCATCACCTATGAAGGCTGGGATGCGGCAGGAAAGGGCGGAAATATCAAACGGATCACTGGTGCACTGGATCCAAGAGGCTATGAGGTTCATCCCATCGCCAGTCCGGAGCCTCATGAAAAATCCCGCCATTATCTCTGGCGATTCTGGACAAGGCTTCCAAAAGACGGGCATATCGCCATTTTTGACCGTACCTGGTATGGGCGTGTCATGGTGGAGCGTCTGGAGGGATTCTGTACAGAAAATGACTGGAAGCGTGCCTATAACGAGATCAATGAGTTTGAAAAGGAACTTTCTGACTGGGGCGCTGTGATTATTAAGTTCTGGGTACAGATCGACAAAGATACTCAGCTTGCCCGGTTTACAGACAGGCAGAATAATCCGGAGAAGCAGTGGAAGATCACAGATGAGGACTGGCGTAACCGGGAAAAATGGGATCTATACGAAGAAGCTGTAGATGAAATGCTCAAAAAGACAAGTACTGCTTTTGCCCCCTGGCATATCCTGGAATCTGTGGATAAAAAATATGCCCGGATCAAAGCACTGAAAATTGTGATAAAAGAACTGGAAAAGGCCCTAGATTAAGGGTCTTTTTCCATGTGAAAAATAAGTTCAGTGGTTTTTTCTCAGTTCGGTAGGCGTAGCATGAAAACGCTCCTGGAACATTTTGCGGAACAATTTGTAATTAGTGAAGCCGTGTTGCTCCAGAATGTCAGAGATTTTGTTTTTAGTAGAGATAATATCTTTATATATCTTTGACAGCCGCAATTCATTCTGATATTCCAGAAAGGTAACTCCCATACATTTTTTAAAAAAACGGCAGAAATATTTAGGCTGTAAAATAGCAATTTCCGAGATTTCATCCAGGGAGATGGGACGGTTATAATTTTCTGCAATATAGTCCAGAACAGGCTTCAGCCTTTCCAGATTGCGGCTGTGACGGGCTGTTGTTTCCGGAATGGACTTGACAGAAAAATTATGATAAAGCTGAAAAAGGATTTCAAAAAGGAGACTGTTAAACCGGAGTACGGCTCCATCCGGTTGAAGATCTACCAGAAGCTGCATTTTCAGAAGAGTTTCTTTAAATATTTCAACTTTACTCTGAAGAACAGAATTTTCTGCCGGATCTGTAAGGCTGAACTGAAGATTTCGGGAATCCGGGATGAACTTTTCTATAAAATTTTCCGGAATCTGAAATACAATGGCGCGGTTAGGTTTTGTACAGAGAGTGGAATGGATCAGGCTGGAGGATACCATGATGCACTGGCCGGCATTTAATTCACGGGAAACGCCGGAAATCGTAATCTTCAGACTGCCTTCCAAAATGTAGATGATTTCCAGGGCATCATGCCAGTGAGGGGCGATATAGCTCCCCTGATCTACGGAAGTAAAAAAGCGCACATTTGTTTTGTCGTTTAATGGAATCAATTCATAATTTGTTGGAGTCAGACGTCTTTCCATATTGAAATCCTCTTTTTTAACAATTGAAAGATACTATTAACCTATTAATTAGATACTAACATATCTGGCAGAGAAAAGGCAAGTGCTTTATGATTATAGGCATAGATCAGTTATGTCGCCTGAATAAAGATCAAAATACAAGGAAAAAGAGATCTTAGTATCTCAAAAAGGGAGGATACCAATGAACGAAAAGAGAAAACTGACCCCTGCACTGCTTTTTGAAAGATTCTGTTACGGGTGCGGAGATTTTGGGTGCAATATTATTTATACGGCAATGTCTGCTTTTCTGCTCTTTTATTATACGGATTATGCCGGAGTGAATGCAGCGTCAGTGGGAACGATCATGCTGATCTCCAGAGTTTTTGACGGAGTCAGCGATATCATCATGGGAATGATTGTGGATCGCACCCGGTCAAAATATGGAAAAGCCAGAGTCTGGATACTGAGGATGTGTATTCCTTTTGCATTATCAGGAATCCTGCTGTTTTCTGTACCGACATCTCTCGGAACGACTGCAAAACTGGTATATGTATTTATTACATATAACCTGGTCTCCACAGTTGTTTATACGGCAATCAACGTTCCTTACTCATCTCTGAATGCCTTAATGACTCAGAATCCTTATGAAAGATCTGTACTTAGTATTTTTCGTAACCTTCTTGCAACAGCAGGAACGCTCACTATTAATATGCTGACACTTCCTCTTGTGGAGTTTTTTGGAGATAATACAGCAGCATGGACGAAAACTTTTGCTGTACTGGGAATTCTGGCGGTGATTGCATTCCTTCTGACTTTTGTAGGAACAAAAGAACGTGTACATTCTGTAGCAGAAATAAATGGAGAGGCTGAAAAGATTTCTTTTATGGAAGGACTGAAATCTTTATTTGCAAATAAATACTGGATTATGATGACCTGTGTTCTGGCTCTTTTCTTTCTGTATTATGCCATCAATGGAGGAACTACCGTATATTATGCAAAGGATATTCTCGGAGACAGAAATCTGGTGGGAACGATCAATGGAATTTTTAATGCAATTCAGATCGCAGCGATGTTTTTTATTGCAGGTCTGGTAAAAAGATATGGAAAAAGAAATATTTTTTCGCTGGGTCTGGTCCTGTCTGCTGCAGGGATGCTGATTCTTGAATTCGGCGGTTCAAATATGCCGGTGATTGTTGTGTCCAGTCTGGTCAGAGGAATTGGAAATGCCTGCGGCGGAGCAACGATGTGGGCAATGGTTTCAGACACCATAGATTATGGTGAGTGGAAAACCGGTCATCGTACCGAAGGTCTGGTAAACAGTGCCTGCAGCTTTGGGTATAAAATTGGAAACGGCGTGGGTTCTGCACTTCTGGGAATCATTCTGGAAATTGGCGGTTATGTAGGAGAGGCTGCCGTACAGTCTGCATCTGCATTATTTTCCATCCGTCTGTGCTTTGTATGGATTCCGATTGCAGTATTTGCAGCCTGCTTTGTGATCCTGAGATTTTATCATCTGGATAAAGAATTTGACGGAATTATCCAGGATCTTCATAAAAGAGCAGAAAAAGCAGCAAAATAAAAACAAATCAGGAGGGTGTAACAATGATTCAAAATCCAATACTTCCGGGGTTTCATGCGGATCCCTGTATATGCAGAAAAGGTGATGATTTTTATATTGCAGTGTCTTCTTTTGAGTGGTTTCCGGGAATTCCCATTTATCATTCCAGAGATATGAAAAACTGGGAACTTTATTCCCATGCGCTTCAGAATGCAGAGAATCCGGATTTGAAAAAGCTGCCCAGTGCCAAGGGAATCTGGGCACCCTGTCTGACTTATTGTGAGGAAGACGACCTTTTTTATGTGGTCTATGGTGTGATGAACTCCATGAATGCCAGATACTTTGACGTAGATAATTATCTGATTACTGCAAAAGACCCAAAAGGTCCGTGGAGTGAACCGGTCTATCTTCATTCTACGGGATTTGATGCTTCCATGTTCCATGATGACGACGGCAGAAAATATATTGTTGCTCTGGACTGGGAAACAAGAACCGCGTACGAAAAACCAGGTCCGATCAACATTGTAGAGTATGATCCGGTACAAAAGAAGATCAAGGGCATGCCAAAGGCTTTCTGGAGAGGCGGTACAGACCGGGGATGTATAGAAGCTCCGCATCTGACAAAAAGAGGTGGGTATTATTATATTATGTGTGCGGAAGGCGGAACAGGATATTACCACAGTGTGACGATGGGACGGTCCAGAAATGTATGGGGACCTTACGAGGCGGATCCCTGCAATCCAATTGTGACTTCCTGTCCCGGAGATGTAAATGAACGTTCTGACTGGGATCATTTAAAGCCAAGATATTATAATACGCACAGTGTGCTTCAAAAATCCGGACATGCAAGTTATGTAGATCTTCCAAATGGGGAAACCTGGCTGGTACATCTGACTGCAAGACCTTTTGTTCCTGAACTTCGCTGCACGCTGGGAAGAGAGACAGCAATCCAACGTATGAAATGGACAGAAGACGGATGGCTTCGTATGGAAAAAGAAGGAAATCTGGCCCGAGAATTTGTACAGGAGAGTATGCTTCCGGAATTTCCGGTGCAAAAACTACCTGCACATGATGATTTTGATTCAGAAGATCTGAGGATCGGATATTATGCACCAAGAATCGATGCCAGAACATTTGTAGATCTGAAATCCCGTCCGGGCTGGGCAAGACTTCGGGGACAGGAATCCGGATGTTCTCTGAATAAAGTAAGTATTCTTGCAAGAAAACTCACCAGTGTTTATGCACAGATAACTACCAGACTTGATTTTACGCCTCTGAGTTATCAGCATACAGCGGGACTGATCCTTTATTACGACAATATGAATTTTATCTATCTTTACAAATATTACAGTGATACCCTAAAACACAGTGCGATATCAGTGCTTCAGGTAGAAAATGGAGAAAAAAGAGAGTTCAGTCAGGACAGGACATTTGTGGAAGACGGGCAGGATATCTATATGCGGCTTAAGATACAGGGAAGAGATTCTCAGTTCCAGTGGTGTCTGGATGGAGAGACTTATCAGAATATCGGACCATGCTTTGACACAAGCAAATTTTCTGATGAGTATTCACAGTTTGGCGAGTTTACCGGAGCATTTGTGGGAATTACCTGTGGGGACCGCATGATGCATGAACATACAGCTGATTTTGATTTTTTTGATTATCAGGCAGACGAAACAGCAGCAGTAAAATAGAAAAGAGGAAATATTTTATGATTACAAAAAAAATAAAATTAGGAAATATAAGAGAAGTTGAGGCGTTTAATCAAATCTGTTCCAAATTTACCTGCGACATGGATCTTTCCAGCGGAAAATATTACGTAAATGCGAAATCCATTATGGGAATTTTCAGTCTGGATCTGGAGATGCCTCTGAAACTGATGGCGGATACAGATGATGAAGCTGCTATAGAGGAAGCTTTTAAAGAATTTTTGTGTTCATAACCGACGGAAGGGAGAGCAAGATTATGCATATAAAAGGGGTAAATCTGGGAAACTGGCTGGTACTGGAAAAGTGGATGAGTCCTGCTGTGTTTGAAGGGACAGATGCAGAAGACGAATACTGGCTTCCAGAACAGCTTTCCAGAGAAGTTTATGAAGCAAGGATCAGGATTCACCGTTCAGAATATATTACAGAGAGAGACTTTGTAACGATCAGAAAAATGGGAATGGAAGCAGTACGCATTCCGGTGCCTTATTTCGTATTTGGAGACAGAGAACCGTTTATCGGATGTGTGGAAGAGCTGGATAAGGCATTTAACTGGGCGGAAAAATATGATTTGAAGATTTTACTGGATCTTCATACAGCGCCTCTGGGACAGAATGGATTTGATAACGGCGGTATCTGCGGGGTATGCAGATGGTCAAAAAGCCCGGAAGAGGTTGAATTTGTCCTTCATGTACTGGAACGTCTGGCAGATCGATATGGAAATCGAAAAGGTCTTTGGGGAATTGAAGTTCTGAATGAGCCAATTACAGAAAGGGCATGGAAGCTATTTGATGTTACCAATCGCTATCCGGCAAAAGATCAGAAAATGGCAGAGGGTTCCGGACCAAATACGCTGGAGTTTCTGAGAGGATTTTATTTGAATGCATATGACCGGATACGGAAATATCTTCCGGAAGAAAAATATGTGGTGATCCATGATGGATTTGAACTGCTGGCCTGGAAAGATTTCATGCAGGAAGAGAAATATGTCAATGTGGTTTTGGATACCCATCAGTATCTGATGATGGCTGAATCTGACGGATGCCCGCAGGAACTGGATTCTTATCTGACTTATATCCGGGAGCATTATGAAAAAGAGATACGGGAAATGGAAGCTTATTTCCCTGTGATATGTGGGGAGTGGTGCCTTTTTAATTCCCTTGCCTGCGGATGTGATACCAAGGGTGGCCAGAGCGTGTTGAATGGAGTGGAAGGCAGTGAAAAAGAAACCTTCAGTGATGAAGAAAAAAGAGAAATTTACCTTGCAGTAGCCAGAGCTCAGCTGAATGCCTGGAATCAGGGCAGCGGTTATTTTTACTGGAGCTATAAGCTTTTGACAGATACTGTCAATGAACCCGGCTGGATCGGCTGGGACAGCTGGGATTTTGGAAGGTGTATGGATTTCGGATGGTTTCCGGAACAGTAAAAATAAAAAGATGGAGCCGTATTACGGCTCCATAAATTTTTTCAGTTCTTCCATAAAGGTGCTGACATCTTTAAATTCTCTGTAAACGGAGGCGAAGCGCACATAAGCAACCGCATCCAGGGACTGGAGATGTTCCATAACGATCTCACCGATCTGGCTGCTGGAAATCTCACGGTCTGCCCGGTCAAAAATTTCACCTTCAATGGAATCCATGATTTCTTCGATCTTTTCTACAGGAATCGGGCGTTTATAACAGGCGCGGAGAATACCATCCTGAACTTTGCTGCGGCTGTATGGCTCACGGTTCTGATCCTTTTTTATTACACTTAAAGGAATGGTCTCTACTTTTTCATAGGTGGTGAATCGTTTTCCGCAGGATTCACACATGCGTCTTCTTCTGATGGAATTGGTATCTTCAACAGGTCGTGAATCTACGACTCTGGTATTATCCTCTCCGCAAAACGGGCATTTCATGGTATTTTCCCCTTTCTCCCATATCTATGTGCACATTATACTATAATTATACTTTTTATGTCAACAAATGAGAAAGCATATTCAATGGTTTTTTTACATATAATTGAGAAAAAACAGGTGCTGTCATGCGTTTATGTGAACTGAAACAAAAGGAGATCATCAATACCTGTACCTGTCGGTGTCTGGGCTCTCCCATGGATGTAGAATTTGACTGTGCCACGGGAAGGATCACAGCTCTGATCGTTCCGGGACCGGGCAGATTCTGCAGTTTTTTCGGCAGGGAAAGTGAATATGTGATTCCCTGGAACTGTATCTGTCAGATAGGAGATGACATTATCCTGGTGGAGATCAAAGAAGAAAAATGTCTGCATAAAGATCGGCAGGGCTGAATTGTCAAGGGCTGATATTTTTTATATTTTTCTGAAAAAAGTATATTTCTCCTTCTCTTTGAGAAAGCTTTTTAATGAGCAAAAGAGAGAAGGAGGATATTTCGATGGCGCTTAATAAGGTTGAGATCTGCGGGGTCAATACTTCAGAACTTCCGGTTTTGAAACCAGAAGAAAAGGAGGAATTATTCCAGAAGATCAAGGAAGGGGACAAAGAGGCGAGAGAACGTTACATCAAAGGAAACTTAAGGCTTGTATTAAGTGTTATCAGGCGTTTTCAGAACAGTAATGAAAATGCTGATGATCTGTTTCAGATTGGTTGTATCGGGTTGATGAAGGCAATCGATAATTTTGATACCACACTTCAGGTGAAATTTTCTACTTATGCAGTGCCAATGATCATTGGAGAAATCCGCAGATATCTTCGGGATAACAACAGTATTCGGGTCAGCCGGTCTTTGCGGGACATTGCATATAAAGCTATTTATACAAGAGAAAACTATACAAAAGAGCATCAGAGAGAACCTACCATTGCAGAGATCGCAGAAGAAACGGGCATTGATAAGGAAATGATCGTTTATGCCATGGATGCGATCCAGAATCCGGTCAGTCTTTTTGAACCAGTGTATACAGAGGGCGGGGATACCCTTTATGTAATGGACCAGATCAGTGACAAAAAGAACCGGGAGGAAAAATGGATTGAAAATCTTTCTCTGCGGGAAGCCATGCAGAGACTTTCTGACAGAGAGCGTAATATTATAGAGATGCGTTTTTATGAGGGAAAGACACAGATGGAAGTGGCGGAGGAGGTAGGAATCTCCCAGGCACAGGTCAGCCGTCTGGAAAAAACAGCTCTCAAAAGTATGAAAAACTTTCTGGGTTCGTAATATAGAACAGAAGACGCTGTGAAAGTAATATTCTTTCGCAGCGTCTTCTGGTTTATCTGTTTATTCCTATCAGGAGGATCATACAATTCCCTGAGCTTTCATGGCGTCTACTACTTTTTCGAATCCGGCAATGTTGGCGCCTGCTACAAAGTTGTCTTTCATATCATAGCGCTGTGCGGCATCGTCGATTTTTTTGTAGATATCTTTCATAATACCCTGAAGCTTCTGATCTACCTCTTCTGCAGACCAGGAAAGTCTCATGGAGTTCTGACTCATCTCAAGAGCGGAGGTAGCAACACCGCCTGCATTGGCAGCTTTTCCCGGAAGGAAAAGTACACCGTTTTCCATAGCATATTCAGTAGCCTCCATAGTGGTAGGCATGTTAGCGCCTTCTGCAATATATTTGCAGCCGTTGGCGATCAGAGTCTTTACAGCGTCAAGACCAAGTTCGTTCTGAGTAGCACAAGGAAGATAGATATCACATTTGATATTCCAGATGCCAACGCCTTCTGTGAAGGAAGCACCTTCTACACGGTCTGCATATTCTTTGATACGTCCCCGTTTTACTTCTTTGATATCCTTGACAATATCCAGTTTGATGCCTTCCGGATCATGGATATATCCGTTGGAATCGCACATTGCAACAACCTTTGCGCCAAGCTGTGTGGCTTTTTCTACAGCGTAGATCGCTACGTTTCCGGAACCGGTAACGATCACGGTTTTGCCTGCAAGCTGGTCGCTGTGTGCATTAAGAAGCTCGTTCAGGATATATACAACGCCATATCCGGTAGCCTGTGTACGTACAAGAGAACCGCCATAGGTAAGTCCTTTTCCGGTTAAAACGCCTTCATAGAGGTCACGGATACGTTTGTACTGTCCGAACAGATAGCCGATTTCCCGGGCACCAACGCCGATATCGCCGGCCGGTACGTCTGTATCAGCACCAATGTATTTACAAAGTTCAGTCATAAAGCTCTGGCAGAATGCCATAACCTCTCTGTCAGATTTTCCCTTGGGATCAAAGTTGGCGCCGCCTTTGCCGCCGCCGATAGGAAGACCTGTCAGAGAATTCTTGAAGATCTGCTCAAAGCCCAGGAATTTCAGGATGCTCTGGTTGACAGAAGGATGGAAACGGAGTCCGCCCTTGTACGGTCCGATGGCACTGTTAAACTGCACGCGGTATCCCTTATTTACCTGTACTTTGCCGTTGTCATCTACCCACGGAACACGGAAGGAGATGATTCTTTCCGGCTCAACAAGACGTTCCAGAATGGAAAGTCTGCGGTATTCTTCTTCATTTTTGTCAATGACTACTTTCAGGGAATCAAGCACTTCTTTTACTGCCTGATGAAATTCCGGCTCGCCTGGATTCTGTGCTACGACTCTCTCGTATACTTCTTCTGTGTAGGACATAATAATTTCCTCCTCATCCATTTTTATCCCATTTCTTTAACTGAGATTTCTCAGCATGGGTACTATTATACACTAAAGTGGTAGTGTACACAAGATGACGTTGAAAAAAAATCCTGCTGAAAAAATAAAAATTTTAAGACGAAAACAGTTGTTTCTTGTGAAAATTTTCGGTAAATTCACAGGGATTGAAGAGAAACCGTTTAATTATGTAGACCAGAATTAAAAAAAATGCTATACTGTATCTAATGTTGGAACAGAAACTATGTGAAGACAGCCAGGAGAAAGGGATGAGGAGGGACCTTGATCGGATAAAAGTGCAATTTGAAAGGAGACATTATGTATGACAGGATTTAATATGAAAGTAACACCGGAAATTGAGAACCTGACGGAATTGTGTAAGGATCATACCAGTATAGATCTGTCGCTTTATGGGAAGTATGACGTAAAGCGAGGTCTTCGTGATATCAATGGTAAGGGTGTGCTGGCAGGCCTGACTCAGGTGTCAAATGTTCAGGCAGTGAAGGTAGTGGATGGAAAAGAAGTACCCTGTGCAGGAAGTCTGTACTACAGAGGCTATAATATTAAGGATCTGACAGCCGGATTTGTAAAAGACAATCGCTTCGGCTTTGAAGAAACTACATATCTTCTTCTGTTTGGGAAACTGCCGGATCAGAAACAGCTGGAGGATTTCAGCCAGCTTCTTGCCAATCAGCGCAGTCTTCCCCGGAATTTTGTGCGTGATGTTGTGATGAAAGCGCCGGGAAGAGACATTATGAATGCGCTTTCCAGAAGCGTGCTGACACTTTATTCTTACGACAATAACCCGGATGATATTTCTCTTCCGAATGTTTTGCGTCAATGTTTAAATCTTATCAGTGTATTTCCGCTTTTATCCGTATACGGATATCAGGCATATAATCATTACATCAGAGGAAAAAGCCTTTATATCCATAATCCGAAAAAAGAACTTTCTACAGCAGAAAATATCCTGCGGATCCTGAGACCGGATAAGAAGTACTCAGATCTGGAGGCAAAGATCCTGGATCTTGCCCTGATCCTTCATATGGAGCATGGCGGCGGTAATAACTCCACCTTTACCACTCATGTGGTGTCCTCTTCAGGGACAGATACATACTCAGCCATTGCAGCAGCTCTTGGATCTCTGAAAGGTCCGAAACATGGCGGTGCAAATATTAAAGTAATCCGGATGTTTGATGATATGAAAAAAGAGGTCCATGACTGGGAGGACGAAGATGAGGTACGTAATTATCTGAAACGTCTTCTTCATAAGGAAGCCTTTGACAGAAGAGGCCTGATCTATGGTATGGGACATGCGATTTATTCTGTATCAGATCCGAGAGCCGAGGTTCTGAAAGGATTTGTAGAAAGCCTTGCAAAAGAAAAAGGACGCATGAAGGATTACAATCTCTATTCCATGGTAGAAAAAATGGCACCTGAAGTCATTGCAGAGGAGAGAAGGATCTACAAGGGCGTCAGCGCTAATGTGGACTTTTACAGTGGATTTGTGTACAGTATGCTGGATCTTCCTCTGGAACTTTATACTCCGATGTTTGCAGTTGCACGTATTGTAGGATGGAGTGCTCATCGTATGGAAGAGCTGATCAATACAGACAAGATCATTCGTCCGGCCTACAAGAATGTGTTGGCACCGGCAGAGTATATTCCCCTTGATCAGCGCTGAAAATAATAATTGCAGGAGAGAAAAATGTTTCGATGTTTTTTCCCGGATGAATATCTGGAATCTGCATATGCAGTGGACTATGAGAAATTATATCAGGAGGGCTACAGAGGACTCCTGTTCGATATTGACAATACGCTGGTGCCTCACGGGGCACCGGCGGATGAACGGGCAGTAGAGCTTTTTGAACGTCTCCGTAAGATTGGATTTAAAAGCTGCTTTTTATCAAATAATCAGATCCAGAGAGTCGCTTCCTTTAATGAAAAAATTGGAGAGCGCTTTATAGAAAACGCGCATAAACCGGCAGTGGGAAATTATAAAAAAGCCATGGAACTGCTGGGAACAGACTGTTCCAACACAGTTTTTATCGGGGATCAGCTCTTTACGGATATTTATGGTGCAAAAAGAACCGGCATCCGTAATATCCTTGTAAAGCCGATCCATCCGAAAGAAGAGATTCAGATCGTTTTGAAACGATATCTGGAGAGAATCGTACTTTATTTTTACAGGAAAGAGGAGGGAACTTTATGAACCATGTGGTGATCATCGGGTTTATGGGTTCAGGTAAGACGAGAGTAGGCAAACAGCTTTCCAGAGATTTGGGACTGCCTTTTGTAGATCTTGAAAAATTAATTGTAAAAAAAATGAATCTGTCTGTCAGAGAGATATTTGAAAAGTTTGGAGAACCTTTTTTCCGTGCTCTGGAGACAATGGCCTTGAAAGAACTGATCAATGATAAAGAAAAGAAAGTGCTTTCTCTGGGATCAGGTCTGCCACTTCAGGAACAGAATCAGAAATATCTGAAGGAACTGGGAACAGTTGTATATTTGAAGGGTTCTCTGGAAACCCTGAAAAAGAGACTGGAAGGTTCCAGAAAGGATCCGCTGCTGGACGGTGACGACAGAGATGAAAAGATTAAAAAGCTCCTGAAGCAGAGAGACCCGGTATATCAGAAGTTTGCAGATATCCAGGTGATTACCGGCGAGAAGCCTTTTGAGGAACTTGTAAAAGAAATTGAGGAAAAATTGGCAGCTTATGAAAAAAACAGTTGAAAAAACTGCTGTGGTATTATAGAATGTTGAGTAGTGAAGATTACTAGAAGGAGGATTTAACTATGATTTCAGCAGGTGATTTCAAAAACGGTATCACACTTGAAATTGAAGGAAATGTATGTCAGATTGTTGAATTTCAGCATGTAAAACCTGGAAAGGGCGCTGCATTTGTCAGAACAAAATATAAAAATGTAATTACAGGAGCTGTACTGGAAAAATCTTTCCGTCCTACAGAGAAATTCCCGCAGGCACGTATTGAACGTGTGGATATGAGCTATCTGTATAATGATGGAGAGCTTTACAACTTCATGAATGTAGAAACTTACGATCAGATCGCTCTTACCGCAGATCAGGTTGGAGATTCTCTGAAATTTGTTAAGGAAAATGAGATCGTTAAAATCTGTTCCCATAACGGAAACGTATTTGCAATCGAGCCGCCTCTCTTTGTAGAGCTGGAGGTTACTGAAACAGAACCGGGATTTGCAGGAAATACCGCTCAGGGCGCTACAAAACCGGCAATCGTTGAAACCGGAGCACAGGTTCAGGTTCCTCTGTTTGTAAACCAGGGAGACAAATTAAAAATCGATACAAGAACAGGTGAATATCTGTCCAGAGTCTGATTTGATTCTAAATTTATACCGCCGGTATCTGCCGGCGGTATTCTTTATGCAGTAAGAAAGCCGCATATTCTGTGCTGGCTTTTCTGCTGCAAAAAACGTATAAAACAGAAAGAGAAGGAGCGGTTTTATGGAATACAGAAAATTAGGCAAGACGGGACTTACCATCTCAAGAATGGGATTTGGAGGAATCCCCATTCAGAGGATTGATGAAGAGGGAACCAGAAAACTTCTGCATGAAATGGCAGAAAAAGGTATCAACTATATTGACACAGCCAGAGGATATACAGTCAGCGAGGAATATCTGGGTTATGCAATGGAAGGGATCAGAGATAAATTTGTAGTGGCTACAAAATCCATGGCAAGGACAAAGGAAGCTATGGCAGCAGATATCGAGACCAGTCTTCATAATCTCCGCACAGATCATATTGATCTCTATCAGGTACATAATCCCAGCATGGAACAGCTGGAGCAGGTTATTGGAAAAGACGGCGCTCTGGAAGCCCTTATGGAAGCCAGAGAAGCCGGAAAAATCGGTCATATAGGTCTGACCTGCCATTCTGTTCATGTATTTGAAAAAGCTCTGGAGCTGGACTGGGTGGAGACGATTATGTTCCCTTACAATATCGTTGAAAATCAGGGAGAGGAACTGATCCGCAAATGCACAGAAAAAAATATCGGTTTTATTGATATGAAACCTCTTGCAGGAGGAGCTATTGAGGATGCGACTCTTGCACTTCGCTATGTCTGTACGAACAGGGATGTTACAGTTGTGATCCCGGGCATGGCAGAGCCGGAGGAACTGGAGCAGAATATCAGAGCATGTGAGGATGAGACGCCTCTGACAGCTGAGGAACTGGAGAAGGTCGAAGCGGTGAAAAAGCAGCTTGGAACAGATTTCTGCCGACGCTGTAATTACTGCGCGCCATGCACAGTAGGTATTAATATTCCAAGTGTATTTCTGTTTGCCGGATATCTTCAGAGATACAATCTGGCCGACTGGGCAAAAGACCGTTACAGCTCACTGGCAGTTAAGGCATCCGCCTGCATCGGCTGTGGGGAATGTGAAAAGAGATGCCCGTATCACCTTCCGATCCGCGAGAAACTGAAAAAATGTGCAGAGGATATGGGCGAGTAAAAACATGTCGTAAATAAAAGAGAAAGCTGACAGGCAGAAACCGTATTTCAGGATCTGCAGTCAGCCTTCTTTTTATTTTGCTTTCTTTTTCGGTGCAAGGAACATATAGAACAATGCACTGATTAAAAGTATGTATGGATAGTAGAGATTCGGCATGATGTCAAAAGCAGAAAGCTCAAATCCAAGCTCTGCAGCAGTGGAAATAGCAATCAGCATCTGGGCACCGTAAGGAATGACACCCTGGAATACACAGGAAAAGGTGTCCAGAATAGAAGCTGTGGTCTGAGGAGTCACATCATACTCCTCGGCCATTTCTTTTGCGATTGGGTTTGCCATAACAATAGCAACCGTATTGTTTGCGGTGGCAATATCCATAGCTCCTACCAGAAGTCCCATTCCAAGCTTGCCGCCTTTCTGGGTTTTGAAGATACGGCGGATAAAATTCAGAAGAGCAGTAAATCCGTCATATTTCTGGATCAGGGCACAGATAGCAGAAACAAGGATGGCTACCATGGTTGTCTCGTACATGCCGGCAGCGCCGGTTCCCATATTGGCCAGAAGCTCTGTTGCCGGAGTTGCGCCGGTAGCAAGTACGATTATGGAACCGGAAAGGATTCCGATCAGCAGGACTACAAATACGTTGATTCCGATAATTCCACCAATCAGTACAAGAAGGTACGGAATAATCCGGATCAGATTATAGTCTTTGATGATAGCGGCGCTGTCTGCGCCTCCGGCTGTGCGGATAAAAATGATCGCCAGAGTAACCAGAGCCGCAGGAAGGGCAATCTTGAAGTTTGCGCGGAACTTGTCTTTCATGGCGCAGCCCTGTCCATTACATGCTGCAATCGTGGTATCGGAGATAAAGGAAAGATTATCTCCAAACATGGCGCCGCCCATAACCGCACCAATACAAAGGGGAGCGGAAAAGCCGGATCCTGTGGATACTGCGAGGGCAATAGGCGTAATCAGGGTAATGGTTCCTACGGAAGTACCCATGGCAAGAGATACGAAACAGCTTACCACAAAAAGTACGATCACTGCAAAGCGGGCCGGGATAATGGACAGCAGGAAGTAAGCAACGCTTTCTGCACTTTCTCGTCCAACAACACCTACAAAGATACCTGCAACCATAAAGATCAGGATCATGGTAACGATGTTTTTATCACCGACACCCTGAGCCATGACTGTCAGTTTTTCGTCAAAGCTCAGCTTGGGGTTCTGGATGCATGCAACCAGAAGAGCGGTCAGAAATGAAACTACGATAGGGATGTTGTAAAATCCCATAGGAATCTTCAATACATATTCAAAGAGAATCCCAAGTCCCAGATACATGACCAGAAACACTGCGATTGGAAGGAGCGCCTTCCAGTTTCCTTTTTTCATATTCAATTCCTCCATAAAGTAACAATATACCTATTGTATCATGGAAACAGCCAGTAAACCACAAAAAAATACAAGGAAATCAAATCAATATTCATAGGAAAACAGATTTTTCCGTGAGATAATGATTGGTCAGACCAGTTTGGGCATAATTACGGTTTTCATATAAAGAAATTACAGGATATCAGGCAGTTTTTCTCTTGTATAAAAAATTTATTCCGTGATATAATTCTTTAGTGAAGTATCATATTTTGAGCAGACAAAAAGAGCAGTT
>USDN01000037.1 GCA_900553515.1 uncultured Blautia sp.
TTTCCCCTCAAGATTGAGGGGTAGGGGAGTTGAGATGCCGTAGGCATTTTTTTATGCAATAGGAAAGTAATACATTTTACGAAAAGGAGAGAGGACATGATGTATGACGTAGTGATTATTGGCGCAGGTGTGACGGGTACTGCCTGTGCAAGAGAATTATCCAGATATCAGGCGAAAATATGTGTGCTGGAAAAGGAGGAGGATCTTTGCAGCGGAACTTCCAAGGCAAACAGTGCTATTGTCCATGCCGGTTATGATGCAAGAGAAGGTTCTCTGAAAGCAAAGCTCAATGTAAGAGGCAATGAAATGATGGAAAAGCTGGCACAGGAACTGGACTTTCCATTTAAGAGAAACGGATCTCTGGTGATCTGTCTTCATGAGGAAGATTTTCCCAGACTGAAGATTCTTTATGAAAGAGGGATCAAAAACGGGGTCAGAGATCTCAGAATTCTTGACCGGGAACAGGTAAAGGAGATGGAGTCGAATATCTCAGATCAGGTATATGCGGCGCTGTATGCGCCCACGGCAGGCATTGTATGTCCTTTTGGCATGAATATAGCTTTTGGAGAAAATGCGGCGGTCAATGGAGTGGAATTTTATTTTGACACGGAAGTAAATGGAATCAGCAGGATGGAGGAAGGTTGGGAAGTCTCCACCTCCAGAGGGAGCTTTCAGGGAAAGTGGATCATTAATGGAGCCGGTGTTTATGCAGACAGGATCCATAACATGGTCAGTGGGAAAAAATTACATATTACAGCCAGACGGGGAGAATACTGCCTTCTGGATCACAGCGCAGGGGAACATGTTTCTCATACTGTTTTTGCTCTTCCGGGAAAATATGGAAAAGGAATTCTTGTGGCACCTACCGTACATGGAAACCTGCTCCTGGGGCCTACGGCCATAGATACAGAGGATAAGGAGGGTACCTGTACCACCAGAGAGGGTCTGGATCAGGTTCTGGAAAAAGCTGGAATGAATGTAAAAAATCTTCCCATGCGCCAGGTGATTACATCTTTTGCAGGACTGCGTGCCCATGAGGACGGAGATGATTTTATTATAGAAGAACCGGAGGATGCACCGGGATTTCTGGACTGTGCCGGGATTGAATCACCGGGACTGACGGCAGCCCCTGCTATCGGAGAAATGGCAGCAGGAATCCTGAAAGAAAAAATGGAGTTGAAAGAAAAAGCAGATTTTATTTCTGAAAGAAAGGGGATCCTTGATCCAAAAACTCTTGATAAAGAAGCATATCGGCAGCTGATAAAAGAACAGCCTGCTTATGGGAACATTATCTGCCGCTGCGAAAAGATCACAGAAGGAGAGATTCTGGATGCCATTCATCGCCCGCTGGGAGCCAGATCTCTGGATGGGATCAAACGAAGGACAAGAGCCGGCATGGGAAGATGCCAGTCCGGTTTCTGTGCACCCAGGACCATGGAGATCCTTGCCAGAGAACTTGGTACAGATATGTCGCAGATCACCAAGTCAGGGGGGAATTCCAGGATTATTGCAGGTATGAATAAGGATTCATTATGAGATACAGGAGGAAGGATTATGGAAAACTATGAGATTGTAATTATCGGAGGAGGCCCTGCAGGGCTGGCGGCAGCCATAGCCGCAAAGAAAAACGGAATGGAAAAGGTCCTGATCCTGGAAAGAGACCGGGAACTGGGAGGAATCCTGAATCAGTGTATCCATAATGGTTTTGGTCTTCATACCTTTAAAGAGGAACTTACCGGACCGGAATATGCAGAAAGATTTATCCGTCTGGCACAGGAAGCAGAGGTGGAGTACCGACTGAACACTATGGTTATGGATATCAGCCCGGATAAAAAGATCACTGCTCTGAACAGAGAAGATGGACTTCTGGAGATTCAGGCAGAGGCAGTGATCCTTGCCATGGGATGCAGAGAACGGTCAAGGGGAGCGCTGAATATACCCGGATACCGTCCGGCCGGAATTTTTTCTGCAGGTACTGCCCAGAGGCTTGCAAATATGGAAGGCTATCTCCCGGGACGTGAGGTAGTGATTCTGGGATCCGGGGATATTGGGCTTATCATGGCAAGGAGAATGACGCTGGAGGGTGCAAAGGTTAAGGTTGTAGCAGAACTGATGCCTTATTCCGGAGGACTGAAAAGAAACATTGTCCAGTGTCTGGACGATTTTGGTATCCCGCTGAAGCTCAGTCATACCGTAGTAGATATTAAAGGAAAAGAACGGGTAGAAGGAGTAACCCTTGCCAGGGTAGATGAAAAAGGGAGACCCATACCGGGAACAGAAGAGGAATACACCTGCGACACTCTGCTGCTTTCTGTGGGACTGATCCCGGAAAATGAGCTTTCCAGAGAGATGGGAGTGGAACTGAATCCTGTCACTTCCGGTCCGCAGGTCAGTGAAAGCCTGGAAACGAGTGTAGACGGAGTATTTGCCTGCGGGAATGTACTTCATGTTCATGATCTGGTGGATTTTGTATCAGAGGAGGCAGGGGCGGCAGGAAGACATGCGGCGGAATACATCAGGGAAAAAAGAAAAGACCAGGAGGAAGGTGAAAGAACGGAGGCTTCCTCTGTACAGGAGCAGGTACCTGTTCTGACCGGAGAGGGCGTCCGCTATACAGTTCCGTCTTTTATCCGGCCGGAGCATATGGAAGACAGCCTGAAGGTGCGGTTCCGTGTGGGCAAAGTATATCGAAACTGCTATGTCAATGTACGGTTTGATGAGAAACGGGTGATCCATAAAAAACGCCTTTATGCAGCTCCTGGCGAAATGGAAGAGCTTACCCTGAAAAAGGAACAGCTCACCGAATTCCCACAGCTGAAAAAGATCACCATAAGCATGGAGGAGGCATAAGCATGGAAAAAAAACATCTGACCTGTATCGGGTGCCCGATGGGATGCACCCTGACCGTAAGTCTTGACGAAAAGGAAGTAATTTCCGTGGAAGGGAATACCTGCAAAAAGGGAAAGATCTATGGGGAACAGGAGGTTATATCTCCGGTAAGAACCGTAACAACAACTGTTTCAGTAGAAGGAGGAAAGCTTCCTGTGGTTTCTGTAAAAACAAGAACAGATATCCCGAAAGAAAAGATATTTGACTGTGTCAGGGCACTGAAAGGAATCCGGGTTTTGGCTCCTGTCCGTATGGGACAGACCATCCTTTGCAACGTGGCGGAAACGGGGGTGGATATCATTGCCACAAAGGCTGTAGAAGTCCGGTGATTTTTTGGAAAAAAGTCTGTCAGCATTGACATTGTGCGTTGTAATGTTTATCATAAGGAATGGTAGAGTTGGTGTACAGGAGACGTGTTTCTCACTGTACACCGACGCTATGTTTTGTACAAAGGAGAAGCATTATGACGATTTCCATGATTGGAATAGACCACGGCCGTGCGCCGGTTGACATACGGGCATTATTTGCCTTTACAAAAAAGAATGCAGGGGAAGCAATGGAGCTGCTGAAAGAAAAAGCAGGGATCCATGGCTGTGTGATCCTTTCCACCTGCAACCGCCTGGAAATCTGGGCGAGTCATGAAGAGGAAAAGGAGCTTTCCCTGTATCAGTGCCTTTGTGAACTGAAGGGCATTGAGGATAGTTCCTATGAAGATTATTTTATTACAAGAAAGGACAGGGAGGCGGTCAGCCATCTGTTTCATCTGGCAGGCGGGCTGAAATCCCAGATCCTGGGGGAAGACCAGATCCTTACCCAGATTAAGGATGCCCTGAATTTCGCCAGAGAACATTTTGCCTCGGACAGTGTGTTGGAGGTTCTTTTTCGTATGGCTGCAACCGTTGGAAAAAAGATTAAGACAGAAGCCCCGCTTGCCCATGGAAATCCTTCCGTGATCCATCAGGCTTTAAGCTCACTGAAAGAGCAAGGCTATGAAGCAAAAGGAAAGACCTGCATGGTTATCGGAAACGGAGAGATGGGCAAGGTGGCAGCACAAACGCTTCGTGAAAACGGAGGTGATGTGACTGTGACTGTACGTCAGTACAGAAGCGGTATTGTAGAAATCCCGGCAGGCTGCAAAAGAATCCATTACGGAGAACGTATGGAGTACCTTCCTCAGTGTGATCTTGTGGTCAGTGCAACGGCAAGTCCGAATTTTACTTTGAGGGCGGAAGATTTTGCCCGGCTGACACTGGAGCGGCCGCTGATCCTTCTGGATCTGGCAGTACCCAGGGATATTGATCCCTCGCTTTCAGAGGTTGAGGGGATCACACTTTATGACATGGACAGCTTTCATTCAGCCGGAGTTTCTCCGGAGCAGAAGGAAAGCATCGAAAAGGCAGACAGAATCGTCCAGGAACAGCTGGAGGAATTTTACCAGTGGCTGGAGGGAAGGGATGTGATCCCGAGAATACAGGAAATTCGGGATGACGCAGTGGAGGATCTGAACCTCCGCATTGAAAAAATACTGAAAAAAACGCCAATGGAACAGGAAGACAGGCAAAAACTTCTTGAAGCAGTAGATACAGCTGCCGGCAAGGTGGTAAATAAACTGATCTTCGGGCTGAGAGACTGCCTGAATCAGGAAACCTTCCTGGAATGTGTGGCAGGATTGGAGAAACTCTATGAAGAATAAACGGTATTTTCCCATGTTTGTGGATCTTTCAGATAAAAAGATCGTAGTGGTAGGCGGCGGAAATATTGCCACACGAAGAGTAAAAACCTTACTTCAGTTTACAAGAAACGTAACTGCCATTGCTCCGAAATGTACGGCAGAACTTCAGGAGCTGGGAAAGACAGGATATATGAATCTGATCACCCGGGCGGTAAAGAGAACAGATTTTCAGATGGCATATATGGTTATCGCGGCTACGAATGACTGGAAATTAAATGACGAGATCTATCGCGTCTGTAAGGAAGAAGGCATTTATGTAAACATTGCAGACGATAAAAATAAATGTGACTTTTATTTCCCGGGAATTTATATGAAGGATGAGCTGGTGGTGGGCGTGACAGCCAGCGGTCTGGATCATAAACGGGCAAAAAAAGTCCGGGTTGCTATTCAGGAGGCTATGGAGGAAAGTGCAGAAAATGACGAAGAATAAGATCATCATCGGAAGCAGAGAAAGCAAGCTTGCTGTTCTGCAGAGTGAAATGGTACAGAGCTTTCTTAATGAGAAACACCCGGAAATACATACAGAGATCCTGACAATGAAAACAACCGGAGATAAGATCCTTGACAGGACACTGGATAAAGTCGGGGGAAAAGGACTTTTTGTAAAGGAACTGGATCTTGCCCTTATGGAAAAAAGATCCGATCTTTCTGTTCACAGCCTCAAGGATATGCCGATGGAGGTCCCGGAAGAACTTCCGCTTCTGGCTTTTTCCAAAAGAGAAGACCCCAGGGATGTTCTGGTACTTCCGGAAGGAACAGAAGAGTTAGATAAAACAAAGCCTCTGGGCTGCTCCAGCCTTCGGAGAACCCTGCAGCTGAAAAAGCTCTATCCGGATATGGAGGTGAGAAGCATCCGCGGAAACCTTCAGACAAGGCTTCGGAAGCTGGATGCCGGAGAGTATTCCGGGCTGATCCTTGCCGCGGCGGGATTGAAGCGTCTGGGACTGGAAGACCGGATCCACCGGTACTTTACAGCAGATGAGATTCTCCCGGCAGCAGGTCAGGGAATTCTGGCTGTTCAGGGAAGAAAAGGGGAGGATTATTCCTGTCTGGAGGGATACTGTGATAAAGAAGCATGGATCTGCGGTACTGCAGAACGGGCTTATGTCCGGTATCTGGACGGCGGATGTTCTTCTCCTGTGGCTGCCTACGGTGAAATCCGTGAAGGCAAGCTTCTGCTTCGGGGACTGTACTACCGGGAAGCAGACGGAAGCTATATAAAAGGAGAGGCAGAGGGCGAGCTTACCCAGGCAGAAGAGCTGGGAACGGAGCTGGCAAAACGTCTGAAAGAATCCATGGAAAAAGGAGAGACAGCATGAGTGTTGGAAAGGTTTGGCTGGTAGGTGCAGGTCCGGGAGATGCCGGACTTTTTACACTGAAAGGTCTTGAGGTTTTGAATCAGGCAGAGGTAGTGGTCTATGACAGTCTGGTTGGGCAGGGAGTTCTGACAAAGATTCCGGATTCTGCCCGTCTGATCTATGTAGGCAAGCGTGCGGATAAGCATACGCTTCCACAGGAGGAGATCAATCAGGTGCTTCTCCGGGAAGCGCAGAAGGGATACCGGGTGGTGCGTCTGAAAGGAGGGGATCCTTTCCTTTTCGGAAGAGGCGGCGAGGAGCTGGAACTTCTGACAGAGCATGGAATTCCTTATGAGGTAGTTCCGGGTGTGACTTCCTCCCTTGCAGTTCCGGCATATAATGGAATTCCGGTGACACATCGGGATTTCTGCTCTTCTCTTCACATTATTACCGGACACAGAAGAGCCGGAAAAGAGTATGATATTAATTTCCGCGCGCTGGCAGAAACCAGAGGAACACTTGTATTTCTTATGGGAGTAGCTGCCCTTCACGACATTTGTCAGGGTCTTCTGAACGCAGGAATGGATCCGCAGATGCCGGCAGCCATTCTCCAGAAGGGGACCACGGCAGGGCAGAAAAAGATCGTTGCCACAGTAAGTACGCTGGAGGACGAAGTAAAGCGTCAGGGAATTGAAACACCGGCGATCATTGTGGTTGGAAAGGTATGCGCCCTGGCAGATGATTTTGGCTGGTATGAAAGACTTCCCCTTATGGGCTGGAAGGTGCTGGTTACAAGACCGAAAAACAGAAGCTCCCGTACTACAGAACTTCTCAGGGAAAAAGGGGCAGAGGTTCTGGAACTTCCTTCTATCCGTACTGTGGCGCTGGAAGATCAGAGCAGACTTTATCAGGCACTGGATGAGATACGGAAATATCAGTGGGCGGTGTTTACCAGTCCTACCGGAGCGGAGATCTTTTTTGAAGAGATGAAAAAACACCACACAGATATCCGCAGTCTTTTTGGACTGAAGCTTGCAGCTATCGGACAGGGTACCCGGAAGGTTCTGGAGGACAGAGGGCTCCTGGTAGACTTAATGCCGGAGGTTTATGACGGGGATTCCCTTGGAGAAACTCTGGCGGCACAGCTTCAGGGAGGGGAACACATCCTTCTTCCAAGAGCGCAGAAGGGAAATGAAAACCTGGTAAAACTTATGGAAAATGCAGGTGGTATCGTAGACGATATCCCTACCTACGAGACTGTTTATGAAAGCAGCCAGATTATTGATATTCAGAAAGAAATTGAAAAAAAACAGATCGACTGTGTAGTATTTACCAGTGCGTCTACGGTAAAGGGCTTCGCAGAAAGCGTGGGAAGCGACGATTATGCCGGACTTACCGCAGCCTGCATCGGAAAGCAGACAAAGGCGGCGGCAGACGCCTTTGGCATGGAGACATATATGGCCGAAAAGGCCACCATTGAGGAGTTGATCCGACTGGTGGAAGAAATAAAAGAGAAAAAGGAAAGAGAGTGAGAAACATGGATTTAATCCAGAGACCAAGAAGACTGAGAGGCAGTGAGACACTGAGAAAAATGGTGAGAGAGACAAGGATTGACAAATCCTCTCTGATCTATCCTTTATTTGTCCGCGAAGGACACAACATTAAGGAAGAAATCCCGTCTATGGAGGGACAGTTCCGCTATAGTGTGGATCAGCTTCCTTATGAACTGGAAAATCTTTCAAAAGCAGGTGTGTCCAGCGTGATGCTGTTTGGAATCCCGGATCACAAAGATGAGGTGGGAAGCGGCGCTTATGCGCAGGACGGCATTGTCCAGACGGCACTCCGTGAGGCGAAAAAACAGTTTCCGGACATGTACTACATTACAGATGTCTGTATGTGTGAATATACCTCTCATGGGCACTGCGGTGTGCTCTGCGGTCATGAGGTAGAAAATGATGCGACTTTGGAGCTCCTGGCAAAGACAGCCCTTTCTCATGTGGAGGCAGGCGCAGATATGGTGGCTCCTTCTGATATGATGGACGGTCGTGTGCGCGCCATCCGGGAGTGTCTGGATCAGGCAGGCCATAAGGAAACTCCGATTATGTCCTATGCAGTCAAATATGCGTCTGCCTTTTATGGTCCTTTCCGTGACGCGGCAGGCTCTGCTCCGGCATTCGGCGACCGTAAGAGCTATCAGATGGATTACCATAACAGAAGGGAAGGCATGAAGGAAGCCCTGACCGATATTGAAGAGGGTGCAGACATCATTATGATCAAACCTGCCATGTCTTATCTGGATATGGTTTCCGAGGTTTACAAGGCGACCAACGTACCCATCGCAGCCTACAGTGTCAGCGGCGAGTATGCTATGGTAAAAGCTGCTGCAAAAATGGGCTGGATCGAAGAAGATAAGATTGTATGCGAGATGGCAGCAAGCGCTTACCGTGCAGGTGTACAGATTTATCTGACTTATTATGCAAAAGAGCTTGCAGGGTTTATCCAGGAAGGGAGGATTGGCTGATGACCAGATCAGAAGAATTATTTCAGCGTGCAGTAAAAAGAATACCGGGAGGGGTCAACAGTCCGGTCCGTGCTTATGGAGCCATCGGTGAAGCTCCAAGATTTATCGACCATGCGGATGGATGTCATATTTATGATGCAGACGGAAAAGAATATATTGACTATATAGATTCCTGGGGACCGATGATTCTGGGTCATAATTTCCCGGAGATCCGCGAAGCAGTGGTAAAGGCCTGTGAAAAAGGTTTAAGCTTTGGCTGTGCCACAGCGGTAGAGGTAGAGATGGCAGAATTTATCTGCGAACATCTTCCTCATGTGGAAATGGTGCGTATGGTAAACTCTGGCACAGAGGCAGTAATGAGCGCTGTTCGTGCGGCAAGAGGCTTTACCGGAAGAAACAAGATCATTAAATTTGCAGGCTGCTATCACGGACACAGCGACGCTCTTCTGGTAAGCGCCGGTTCCGGTGTGATGACAAGCGGTGTTCCGGACAGCGCCGGTGTTCCGGCAGGCTGTACGCAGGATACCATGACTGCAGTTTATAATGATCTGGATAGTGTACGTACTCTTCTGGAAAGCGCTCCTGATCAGGTGGCGGCAGTGATCGTGGAGCCGGTGGCAGCCAATATGGGAGTTGTCCTTCCGAAAGAGGGCTTTCTTCAGGGACTGAGAGAGCTTTGCGATAAATTTGGAGCGGTTCTTATTTTTGACGAGGTGATTACAGGCTTCCGTCTTGCCTTTGGCGGAGCGGCAGAATATTTTGACGTAAAGCCGGATATGGTTACTTATGGAAAGATCATCGGCGCAGGTATGCCGGTAGGCGCTTACGGCGGCAGAAAAGAGATCATGGAAATGGTTTCTCCTTCCGGTCCTGTTTATCAGGCAGGAACCTTAAGCGGAAATCCTGTTGCCATGGCAGCCGGACTGACTCAGCTGAAATATCTTTATGCCCATCCTGAGGTTTATACAGGACTTGAGAAAAAGGGCGAAAAGCTTTATAAGGGAATGAAGGAGATCGCAGAAAAAGCAGGGCTTACCTGTCATCTGAACCATATTTCCTCCCTTGGAAGCATTTTCTTTACCGGAGAAGAGGTCTGTGATTATACCTCCGCAAAAACCTCCGATACAAAAGCCTTTGCCAATTATTTCCTTGCCATGCTGAACGGCGGCGTTCATCTGGCTCCGTCCCAGTTTGAGGCAATGTTTTTATCAGACGCTCATTCAGACGAAGTGATCGAGCAGACACTGAAGGTATTTGCAGAGGTTGTGGCAAAAGGAGATATTTATGAATAAATCCACATTCGGGCGGCACTTTACCGTAACTACCTGGGGGGAATCCCATGGAAAGGCTCTAGGCGCAGTTGTAGACGGCTGCCCGGCAGGACTTCCTCTTTCCGAAGAGGATATCCAGAAACAGCTGGACAGGCGGAAACCGGGGCAGAGCCGCTATACAACAGCCCGGAAAGAGGGCGATCAGGTGGAGATCCTGTCAGGAGTCTTTGAAGGCAGGACAACAGGAACTCCCGTTTCTCTTATAGTCAGAAATATGGATCAGAGATCACGGGATTACGGGAATATTGCATATTCCTACCGTCCGGGTCACGCGGATTTTACCTTTGATTCCAAGTATGGATTCCGGGATTACCGGGGCGGCGGACGCTCTTCCGGAAGAGAAACGCTGGGAAGGGTGGCAGCAGGAGCCATTGCCCTTAAGATTTTGGAATCTATGGGGATTTCCTTCTGCACTTATACAAAGTCCATCGGTCCGGTAGAGATTCAGGAATTTCATCCGGAAGAGATCAATAATAATGCCTTTTATATGCCGGATGCAGCCGCAGCCCAAAAAGCAGGTGAGTTTCTGGAAGAGTGCATGAAGAATCTGGACAGCGCAGGCGGCATCATTGAGTGCCGGATCCAGGGCGTACCGGCAGGTCTTGGTACTCCGGTTTTCGAGAAGCTGGACGCTGTGCTGGCACAGGCAGTCATGTCTATTGGAGCCGTAAAGGGCGTGGAGATTGGGGAAGGCTTCCATGCGGCAGAAATGAAAGGCTCCCAGAATAACGACGGATTTACCTCCACTGACGGCACAATTGCCAAAACCTCCAACCATGCGGGAGGCATTATGGGTGGAATCAGTGACGGAAGCGAAATCCTTCTCCGGGCTGCCATTAAGCCCACCCCGTCCATCAGCCAGCCTCAGGATACCGTAACAGATCGGGGAGAAAACATATCTCTGGAGATCCACGGCCGCCACGATCCGGTGATCGTGCCAAGAGCAGTGGTAGTGGTGGAATCCATGTGTGCTCTGGCGATTGTGGACGCCCTTTTTGGAAATATGTATGCGCGGCTGGATAAAGTGCAGGAGTTTTACAAAAAATAAAAAGCAGAAAAGGGAGCAGGATAAACCATGTTCCCTTTTCTTCATATGCAAAGGAGGCTGTCATGAAAACACTTTATATAAACGGAACCATTCTCACCATGGAAGAAAAGAATCTGTATGCAGAGGCGGTATGTGTGGAAAATGGACGTATCACAGCAGTAGGAGGCAGGGAAGAGATTCTGAGTCTTCGTGGGGAGGGAGACGAGACGGTAGATCTGAAGGGGGCGGTTATGCTTCCGGGATTTATTGACGGACATTCTCATTTTGTGGGAACGGCAAACTCCATGACTCAGTGTGAATTGTCAGGCTGTAAAGATTTTGCAGATATCGTAGATACTATGAAGGCCTTTAAGGAAAAAAGACATCTTCCGGAAGATGCCTGGATTGTAGGCTGCAATTACGACCATAATTTCCTTGCAGAAGAAAGACATCCGGACAGATATGTGCTGGACCAGATCAGTCCCACAAATCCGGTGCTTCTGATTCATGCGTCATCGCATATGGGAGTGACAAACAGTAAGGGACTGGAGATTCAAGGCATTGACGAACACACCGAAGACCGACCAGATGGAAAATATGGCAGGGTTCCTGATACCAGAACCCCCGATGGATATATGGAAGAAAAAGCCTTTCTGGAGTTTCAGGCAGGACTTCCTATGACCTCTGTGGAAGAATTGATGAAGCTGATGGGAGAAGCTCAGAACCTGTATGCCTCTTATGGAATCACTACGGTACAGGACGGCATGGTAGGCAAGCCCCTGTTTCAGCTTTTGAAGGCGGCGTCCCAAATGGGAATTCTGAAACTGGATATTGTAGGCTATCTGGATATTATGACTGCCGCAGATTTGATCGACGAGGAGCCGGAATACGTGGGAATCTATCAGGATCATTTGAAAATAGGCGGATACAAGATTTTTCTGGACGGTTCTCCTCAGGGAAAAACAGCCTGGATGCTGGAGCCTTATGAGGGAGAAAGGGAATACAGGGGATACCCTATTCACAGCGATGAAAAGCTTCGGGAATATATTGCCCTTGCACTGGATAAGAAACAGCAGCTTCTTGCCCACTGTAATGGAGACGCGGCTGCGGAGCAGTATATCACTCAGTTTGAAGAGGAACTGGAAAAAAGAGAAAACCGGGACGCTTTCCGGGCGGTGATGGTTCATGCCCAGCTGGTGAAAAAAGAACAGCTGAAAAGGATGGCGGATATAGGGATGATGCCAAGCTTCTTTATTGCCCACACCTATTACTGGGGCGATATCCATATGAAAAACTTCGGACCGGTAAGAGGAGGGCATATTTCTCCGGCCGGAGACGCTGTGGGCTATGGAATGAAGTTTACCTTCCATCAGGATACGCCGGTGGTGCCTCCGGATATGATGCGGACAGTTTCCTGCGCGGTAAACCGTGTGTCAAAAACAGGACAGAGTATCGGTGCAGAACAGCAGATTTCAGTTCTGGAGGCTCTGAAAACCATTACTGTTTACGGCGCATACCAGTATCATGAGGAAACGGAAAAGGGAACCATTACACCGGGAAAAATTGCGGATTTTGTTATTCTTGACAGGGATCCTCTGAAAACAGACAAAGACCAGCTGGCAGAGATACAAGTGCTGCAGACCATAAAAGAAAATCAGGTAGTTTTCAGGAAGGAAGCATAAAATAAAAGGACTGATAAACGATGGAAATTTTAATCCATGCGATTTATCAGTCTTCTTTTATTTAAAGATTATTCTGCTGTTTCCGTCTTTGGCATCTTTTTTTTCTCCGGTTTTTCCGGTACAGGCCAGATATGGATGCTGTTCGGGGTTTCTATCTTATGCGGTCTGTCATTCATGACGATGATATTTTTTTCATAATCTACCCGGAACACGGTAATGGTATTGCTTGCATGATTTGCAATGGCAATATGCTGGTTATCCGGGAAGATTACCAGATCCTTGGGATAGTCGCCGCTGATGGGAAGATTGAATTTCTTTTCCAGCAGACCGGTTTTCTGATCGATCTCGTACATGGAAACGGAATTTTCTCCTGCTGTGGTGCAGAAAAGATGTTTTCCATCAGGTGCAAGTGCAAGACCAGATGCCGCATTATGAATGGCATCTTTATCATTTTCCTTTCGGAGAGTGGAAACACTCTGGATCAGTTCGAATTCAGGGAGATGACCGCTTCCGTCATAGCTGTATACCTTGATCTCATTGCTCAGCTCAAAGAGGATATAAGCAAAGCGGCCGTCTGCGCTGAAACGGATGATTCTGGGCCCGCTTTCTCTCGGGCAGCGGAGAATATCAACAAGTTCCAGTTTATGACGTCTTTTGTTAATACGGTAGATTTTAACCTGGTCGATTCCGTTATCTACTGCACAGAGATATTTGTTGTCCGGAGTGGGGCGCACGCAGTTTACATGAGGTCGGAAATTCCGCTCAGCCACGCTGCCGAGACCTTTGTGGAAGACACCGTCCATCAGACTTCCCAGACGTCCGTCTCTGTGAGTATGCACAACCGTTACTTTGCCGTCGTGATAACCGGCTACATAAAGATACTTGCCATCTACGTCAGTTGCAAGAAAACAGCCTCTCATTCCGTCAATATTCACGCTGTTGATCCTGGTAAGATTCCCATTTTCATCACGCTTAAAAACAGCTACCCCTTCGTCTTCGATAGAATAGAGGAAAAGACCGTTTTTGGAAAGTGCTGTGTGGGAGGAATTACTGACTTCTACTTCATTCCGTTCTGTTAAAGTTCCTTTTTCAACGTCAACATCATAAACCTGGATTCCCTTACTGGATCCGTGGGTATAGGTTCCCACATATGCCACATATTTTTTGTTGTCCATTCTGATTGCCTCCTGATTCTGCAAATTCAGCTTGTTTGTCATTACTGTTCACTCCGTTCACAGTAACTGTCTGTCGTACTGTCTGAATTTATTAAGTGTTCTTATTATAGCATAAACAAAATCTAAGGACAAGTTTTCAATCTTTCTGAAAATGTATTTTATGATATACGAAATGTTATAGTAATAAGAAATTGGTAATAAGAAATTCCTGTTAATGTCAAGCTATAAGAATTGACAAAGGAGACTGCACAACTTATAATGTATGTTATATTTTGTTTGAGGGTGTTCCGGGGTCTGTCTCCGGGATATAAAAGAGAGTGGAAAGGGGAGCAGAATCGTGATAAGAATGTTTCGCACATCTGACGGGGCTATTCATGAAATACAGGAACCGCAGGATGGCTGTTGGATCGCATTGACAAATCCTACAGCAACAGAAATCTTTGAGATTTCAGAGCAGTTTCAGATAGAGGTAGACGATCTCAGAGCCCCTCTGGATGAGGAAGAGCGTTCCCGTATTGAAGTGGAGGATGACTATACCCTGATACTGGTGGATGTGCCTATGATCGAAGAAAGAAATGACAAGGACTGGTATGGCACAATTCCTTTGGGTATTATTGTAACAGACAAGATGATCTTTACCATCTGTCTGGAAGATACTCAGGTACTGACCCGGTTTATGGAAGGCCGTGTCAGAAACTTTTTTACCTATATGAAAACGCGTTTTATCCTGCAGATTCTTTATCGGAATGCAAGTATGTATCTGCGTTATCTGCGTATTATCGATAAGAAGAGTGAACAGGTAGAGGAAAAGCTTCATCTTTCGCCCAGAAACCAGGAACTGATCGAACTTCTGGAACTGGAGAAATCACTGGTGTACTTTACAACTTCCCTGCGATCCAATGAAGCTGTGCTGGAGAAGCTGATCAAGATTGAGAGCATCAAGAAATATCCGGAGGATACGGAGCTTCTGGAGGATGTTATCATTGAGAATACCCAGGCTATTGAGATGGCGAATATCTACAGCGGAATTCTCAGAAGCATGATGGACGCCTTTGCCTCCGTTATCTCCAATAATCTGAATGATGTGATGAAGATCCTTTCTGTGATCACCATTGTAATGAGTATCCCTACTATTATCTTCAGCGCTTACGGAATGAACCTGAGCGCGGCGGGAATGCCGTTCTCCAAAACACCATGGGGCTTTTTGATCGTTATTCTGATATCCATTGCACTCAGTGTTATTGCTGCAATCGTGCTGTCAAAAAAGAAATATTTCTGATGTAAAGGAGATACGTGATTTTATGAATTGGATTGACAAGCTGGAACGTAAATTTGGAAGATATGGTATTCCGAACCTGACCCTGTATATGGTGATCTGTTATGTTCTGGGGTATTTTCTGATGATCCTGAACCCGGGGATACTGAATATGCTGAGCCTTGAGCCTGCAATGATCCTGAAAGGACAGATCTGGAGACTGGTCACCTGGGTGATCTATCCTCCACAGACAGGGAATTTTTTGCTGTTTGTAATTTCCATTTTCTTTTTTTATTACCCGATCGGAAATTCTCTGGAACGTACCTGGGGAACCTTCCGTTATAACCTGTATATTTTTTCAGGACTGCTTTTTGTAATGGCAGCAGCTTTTCTGACTTACTTTTTTACAGGACGGGTATATCTGGTAGGCGCAGTATTTACTACGTATTATGTAAGTATGTCTGTTTTTCTGGCTTATGCGGCCTGCTATCCGAATATGCAGCTCCTTCTGTGGTTTGTGATCCCCATCAAAATGAAATGGATGGGATGGGTATACGGAGCAATCATTCTGTATAATATTATCTATTATTTACGAATCGGTGTATGGGTAATGACCGTACCTATTATAGCGTCATTTTTGAACTTTGTCCTGTTTTTCTTCAGCGGTATCAGTATGTACCGGTTCCGCCCAAAAGAAGTAAAAAGGAGACGAGAATTCAAAAAGGCCATGGCCCAGAGCCGTGTGAATCCTGCAACAGGAGGAAGTGTTGCCAAGCATAAATGTGCCATCTGCGGACGGACAGAGCTGGATGATCCAAACCTGGAATTCCGTTTCTGCTCCAAATGCAACGGCAATTATGAATACTGTCAGGATCATCTGTTTACCCACGAGCATGTGAAGTAGACAAACGAGGAGAAAAACCAGAGACGAGGAGACAGGATTATTATGAAAAAAGTACCATTTGTTACGCTGGAAAAGTTGAAAGAGATCGAAGCACAGTTTCCGACGCCTTTTCATCTTTATGATGAGAAAGGAATCCGCGAAAATGCGAAAGCGCTGAAAGAAGCGTTTGCATGGAATAAAGGATTTAAGGAGTTTTTTGCAGTAAAAGCTACTCCGAATCCCTATCTGATCCAGATTCTTCAGGAATATGGCTGCGGCTGCGACTGTTCTTCCATGACGGAGCTTATGATGGCTAAGGCACTGGGCTGCAAAGACGGAGATGTTATGTTTTCTTCCAATGATACTCCGGAAGAGGAATTCCGCTATGCAGACGAGATTGGCGGAATTATCAATCTTGATGATATTACCCACATTGAGGCTGTGGAACGATCTGTAGGAAGGATTCCAAAAACCATCAGCTGCCGTTATAACCCGGGAGGACTGTTTAAGATCAGTAACGATATTATGGATAATCCGGGAGATTCCAAGTACGGAATGACAACAGAGCAGATTTTTGACGCATTCCGTATCCTGAAAGAAAAAGGAGCAGAAAACTTTGGTATCCATGCGTTTCTTGCCAGCAATACCGTAACAAACGAGTATTATCCCATGCTTGCAAAGATCATGTTTGAGCTTGCTGTAAAACTTCAGAAAGAAACAGGAGCACATATCAGTTTTATCAATCTTTCCGGAGGTATCGGCATCCCGTACAGCCCGGATCAGAAACCAAATGATATCCGCGTGATCGGAGAGGGCGTCCGCAAAGTTTATGAAGAGGTTCTTGTTCCGGAGGGAATGGGAGACGTTGCCATTTATACGGAACTGGGACGTTTTATGATGGGACCATACGGCTGTCTTGTTACAAAGGCTATTCATGAAAAGCATACACATAAAGAATATATCGGTGTGGATGCCTGCGCAGTAAACCTGATGCGTCCGGCCATGTATGGTGCTTATCATCACATTACGGTTATGGGAAAAGAGCATGAGGTGTGCGACCATTTGTATGACGTGACAGGATCCCTCTGTGAAAATAATGATAAATTTGCTATTGACCGTTATCTTCCAAAGGTCGACAAAGGCGATCTGTTGGTGATCCATGATACAGGAGCACATGGTTTTGCCATGGGTTATAATTATAATGGCAAGCTGAAATCTGCGGAGATCCTTCTTCGCGAAGACGGAAGTTTCCAGCTGATTCGAAGAGCAGAGACGCCGAAGGATTATTTTGCTACTTTTGATTGTTTTCCGGTTTATGAAAAACTTCTTGAGGATGCAGACAAACTGAAATAAAAGAAAAAGAGGTTGCTGTGAACGGAGTGAGCAGTAACAAAAAGAGATCGGATATGCTCATGCATCCGGTCTCTTTTAGAATAGAAAAAGACTGCTGAGAAAACTCAACAGTCTGATAGTCATGCCGCTGGCCGGACTCGAACCGGCACGGTGTTACCCGCTTGATTTTGAGTCAAGTGCGTCTGCCAATTCCGCCACAACGGCACATGAACCGTAAATTATAATAACACATTATAACAGATTCTGCAAGATGAAATTTGTCTTTCTTTTGCATTCTTTATGAAAAATTTATAATATTTCACAGGAAGAACATTGAATTTCAAGGAAAAAGGTGGTATGTTACATTTGGTAAATAACTTTATGCACATAAGGATATGATGATAAGTAAACATATCTGAAATGATGCTGCAGGGATGGAGGATAGACAATATATGAACTTAGGCGACAAAAAACCTGATAAGACGCCTACAAAACGACCGCTTTATGTGTATTATATCATTGTAGGTGTGATCATCGTTCTTTTGAACATTCTGGTTGTTCCGGCAATCCAGGAACGCAGTGTTGAAAAGACTGATTATTCCACTTTTATCAAAAGTGTGGAAAAAGGAAACGTAACAAAGGCAACCATAGAAGAAGGATATATCTACTATGAGGTAATATCACCGAAAACCGGAAACAAGCTTACCTGCAAGACTGTTCAGATGGATGATCCGGATCTGGTAAACCGTCTTCTGGAGGCGAATGTGGTAATGGATGAAGTGCTTCCGGAAAGCCCGTCCATTTTTCTGACACTGATCCTCAGTTATATCATTCCTATTGGTATTTTTATTTTCCTGGGACGCTGGCTCAGCAAAAAAATGATGTCATCTATGGGCAACGGAGGACCGGGAGGCGCTATGTCTTTTGGCAAAAGTAATGCCAAGGTATATGTAAAATCTTCTACAGGAATCAAATTTTCTGATGTTGCAGGAGAGGATGAGGCAAAAGAACTTCTGACAGAAATTGTAGATTATCTTCATAATCCGCAGAAATATACAGAGATCGGTGCGTCTATGCCGAAAGGAGCCCTTCTTGTAGGACCTCCGGGAACAGGAAAAACTCTTCTTGCAAAGGCAGTTGCAGGAGAGGCAGAAGTTCCTTTCTTCTCTATTTCGGGATCAGAGTTTGTGGAAATGTTTGTAGGTATGGGTGCGGCCAAGGTCCGTGACCTCTTTAAACAGGCCAATGAGAAAGCTCCTTGTATTGTATTTATTGATGAGATTGATACCATTGGTAAAAAACGTGACGGTGCAGGTTTTTCAGGCGGAAATGATGAACGTGAACAGACTTTGAACCAGCTTCTGACAGAGATGGATGGTTTTGATGGCTCCAAAGGTGTAGTAATCCTGGCTGCCACCAACAGACCGGATTCTCTTGACCCGGCTCTTCTCCGTCCGGGACGTTTTGACAGAAGAATTCCTGTAGAGCTTCCGGATCTGCTTGGCCGTGAGGAAATCTTAAAAGTCCATGCCAAAAAGATCAAAATTGCAGATACAGTACGTTTTGATGAGATTGCAAAAGCAGCAGCAGGAGCTTCCGGTGCAGAGCTTGCGAACATTGTCAATGAGGCTGCGCTGCGTGCAGTTCGTGACGGACGTAAGTTTGCTACTCAGGCTGATTTTGAGGAGAGTATCGAGGTAGTTATCGCAGGTTATCAGAAGAAGAATCGTGTACTGTCCAATAAAGAAAAACTTATTGTATCCTATCATGAGATCGGTCATGCTCTTGTTGCAGCGAAGCAGACAGAATCTGCACCTGTACACAAGATCACGATTATTCCGCGTACTTCCGGTGCACTTGGATATACTATGCAGGTAGATGAAAAGGAACATTTCCTGATGTCCAAGGAGGAACTGGAGAACAAGATCGCAACCTTTACCGGAGGACGTGCGGCAGAGGAACTGGTTTTCCATTCTATTACCACAGGAGCTTCTAATGACATCGAGCAGGCAACCAAGATTGCGCGGGGAATGATCTCCCGTTTTGGTATGAGTGATGATTTTGATATGGTTGCAATGGAAAATGTCAGCAATCAGTATCTTGGAGGAGATGCGACCCTTGCATGTTCCTTTGAGACACAGACCCTGATCGATAAAAAGGTTGTAGAGCTTGTTAAGACACAGCATGATAAGGCTCTTAAAATCCTGCAGGATAATATAGGCAAACTTCATGAGCTTGCCCAGTATCTGTATGAGCATGAGACGATTACAGGTGAAGAGTTTATGCATATCCTGGAAACTCCTCCTGCAGCAGTAACAACATCTGCAGGACAGGAAGAGGGTGCGGCAGAAGCAATGCCGATGTCAGAAGAGGTAAACGGATCTGATCCGGAAACCGAAGAATGATGGATTTGTAATTAAATGATCAGAGGTGATTCCAGCGAAATACGTTGAGGATCACCTTTTTTTATGATATGATAAAAAGAACGGATCAGGAGGGAATTATATGACCAGAAAAGCACAGATCACAGAACTGGACTGCCGGACGGCAGAGAGCATGGTAGCCAGGTATATCAATCATACACTGAAAACAGACGAACTGGAGGAATTTCTGGATCATATTGAACATTGTTCCTCCTGTTATGACGAACTTGAGACATACTTTATTGTAAATAAAGTGACACAGCAGCTGGTAGAACAGGAAGACGGCTGCGTTCTGGATTTTCAGAATCTTCTGGAACAGGATATCCGAAAGTCCAGAAGGTATATCCATCATAAAAGATATATGCAGTTGGCAGGGGGGATATTGACGATCCTCCTTTCCGGCGCTTTGCTTATTTTTCTTATTTTTGTATTTTTTGAAATAAAAAGATTTTGGTAAAAGACAACAGCAGGAGGACATGGATTTGAGTGAAAAAATTTTACTGATCGACGGACACAGTATTTTGAACCGTGCATTTTACGGACTTCCGGATCTGACAAATTCGGAGGGTCAGCATACGGGAGCAGTATATGGGTTTTTGAATATTATGTTCCGCATACTGGAGGAGGAAAACCCGGATTATCTGACAGTGGCTTTTGATCTTCATGAGCCTACCTTCCGGCATAAAATATTTGACGCTTATAAGGGAACTCGCAAAGGGATGCCCTCTGAACTGGTAGAACAGGTTCCTCTGATGAGGGAAATGCTTACTGCTATGGGAGTAAAAACAGTTTCCATGGGTGGATATGAAGCAGATGACCTTCTTGGTACTCTTGCCCGAAGAAGCGAGGCTCAGGGAATGGATGTAACCATTCTTTCCGGAGACAGGGATCTTCTCCAGCTTGCTACAGATAAGGTTTTGATCCGCCTTCCAAAAACTTCACGGGGGAAGACCACCATTGAGGATTTTCATACAAAAGAAGTGATTGAGAAATATCAGGTGACACCGCCCCAGATCATTGAACTGAAGGCTTTGATGGGAGATTCCTCTGACAATATCCCAGGCATTCCAGGCGTGGGAGAAAAAACAGCCACCAAACTGATCGTCCAGTATGGTTCTATCGAAAATGCTCATGACCATCTGGAGGAGGTCAAGCCCAACAAAGCGCGGGAATCCCTGAGGGATCATTACGATATGGCAGTTCTCAGCAAAACTCTGGCAACCATCAATACAGAAAGTCCTCTGGAATACTCCTATGAGGAGGCAAGACTTGGAAATCTTTATACACCGGAGGCCTATGAGCTTTGCCGGCGTCTGGAATTCAAAAATCTTCTGGGACGTTTTGACACAGAGGCAGCGCCGGAAAGCACTATGGAACAGAGCTTTTTTACCTGTGCTGACCTGAGCGGGGCAGAGAAGCTTTTTGCCAAAGCGGCAGAAAAAAAATATATTGGCACATCTTTGATCGCGGACAGAGATCAGGTGTATGGTCTGGGTCTGGCGCTGGAAAAAGATGAGATCTATTACCTTCCGGCAGAGGGGCTCATGACCGGCGAGTACCTTTGCGGCAAGCTGTCCGAGCTTGGAAGCCACATTCGTATTTCTGCTATGGATATCAAGTCATTGTTGAAACACGTTCACCTCGGGAATACTTCACAGGTGTTTGATATGGGCATCGGAGCCTATCTTCTGAATCCTCTGAAATCCTCCTACACTTATGAGGACATTGCCAGAGAGTACCTGAATGGAATGAGCCTTCCTTCCAGAGAAGAGCTTCTGGGAAAAATGACCTTTGCAAAGGCCTGGGAAGCTTCTTCAGAAAAACCGGGAATCCTTGCCTGCTATGAGGCCTTTACTGTTCTGACAGCCAGAGAACCGGTACAGGAGGCGCTTCATGAAAGCGGCATGTGGCAGGTTTATACAGAAATCGAGCTTCCGCTTGTATTTACGCTGGATTCCATGGAAAAATGGGGGATCCGGGTAAAAGGTGAAGAATTAAAGACCTATGGAGAAAAACTCAGTGTCAGGATCCGGGAACTGGAAAAGCTGATCTATGAAAAAGCAGGAGAAGAGTTTAATATCAATTCTCCTAAGCAGCTGGGTGTGATCCTTTTTGAAAAAATGGGGATTCCCGGAGGCAGAAAAACAAAAACCGGTTATTCCACAGCAGCGGACATTCTGGAGAAGCTTGCCACGGAACAGCCGATCGTCAGTGACATACTGGAATACAGACAGCTTACAAAGCTGAAATCCACTTATGCAGACGGACTGGGGGCTGTGATCGAGGAGGACGGAAGGATCCATTCCACCTTTAACCAGACCATTACCGCAACCGGACGCATCAGCAGTACGGAGCCAAATCTCCAGAATATCCCTGTCCGCATGGAACTGGGACGGCTGATCCGTAAGGTCTTTGTACCGGAGGAGGGCTATGTATTTCTAGATGCGGATTATTCGCAGATTGAGCTGCGTGTTCTGGCACATATGTCCGGAGATGAAAAACTGATCCAGGCATACAGGGAGGCGCAGGACATCCACAGACTTACTGCTTCTCAGGTGTTCCACATTCCTTTTGATCAGGTTACAGACCTTCAGAGACGAAACGCCAAGGCAGTGAACTTCGGCATTGTATACGGAATCAGCTCTTTTGGGCTGAGCCAGGATTTGAGCATCACCCGTAAGGAAGCGGCAGATTATATCGAAAAATATTTTGAATCTTATCCGAGGATTAAGGGGTTTCTTGACGGAATGGTTGAGGATGGCAAGGAAAAAGGTTATGTTTCTACTATGTTTGGAAGAAGACGACCGGTTCCGGAACTGAAATCCAGCAATTTTATGCAGAGATCCTTTGGAGAACGTGTGGCAATGAATTCCCCGATCCAGGGAACCGCCGCAGATATCATCAAGATCGCCATGAACCGTGTCCATGAAAGGCTGAACAGAGAAGGACTGCAGTCCCGTCTGGTGCTTCAGGTTCATGACGAACTTCTTATTGAAACCAAAAAAGAGGAGATCCCGGAGGTTTCCAGGATTCTTCAGGAAGAAATGAAGGGAGCGGCACAGCTTGCCGTGGAGCTTGAGGTGGATATGCATCAGGGAGAAAGCTGGTACGAGGCGAAATGACAGGAGAACAGAAAAAGATGAAGATAATTGGACTGACCGGTGGAGTGGGCGCAGGCAAAAGTACGGTTCTGGATTATCTGAAAGAGCATTTGTCCGCCTGTGTCGTACAGGCAGACCGGGTTGGACATCAGGTCATGGAACCGGGACAGAGGTGCTATGATCAGGTTGTGGAACTGTTTGGAAAAAAAGTGACAAAAAATGACAAAACCATTGACCGGAAGAGGGTTTCTGATGTAGTATTCTGTAATGAGGAAATGCGTCAGAAATTAAACGGGATCGTCCATCCGGCGGTAAAGTCCCGGATACTGGAAAAAATACAGGAAGAAAGGGAAAAAGGCTGTAAACTGTTTGTTGTGGAGGCTGCACTTCTTCTTGAAGATCATTATGACGCATTTTGTGATAAGATCTGGTATGTGCATACAGACAAAGAAATCCGGATCAGCCGTCTCATGGCCAGCAGAGGCTACAGCCGTGAGAAAGCAGAGAATATCATTGCCAGTCAGGCATCAGAAGAATTCTTTTTTTCTCATGCAGACTATGTGATAGAAAACAACGGATGTCCGCAAGACACGTACAGACAGATCGAAGAAGGGATAAATAAACTATGAGACTTTGCAGCATAGCCAGCGGAAGCAGCGGTAACTGCATTTATGTAGGTTCAGAATGCGCCCATGTTCTGGTGGACATCGGCATCAGCGGAAAAAAGATGGAAACCGGTCTGAACAGTCTGGAGCTTACGGGAAGAGATATTGACGGAATTCTGATCACACATGAACATTCCGATCATATCAAAGGACTTGGGGTGATCGCACGGAGATACGGGATTCCTATATATGCCACCGGTGGAACCGTAGACGCTATGGTTCGTTCCGGATCTCTGGGAAAAATTCCGGAAGGAATCTTCCGCGAAATCCGGGAAGACGAACCATTCCTTATTAAGGATCTGAAAGTGAAGCCGTTTACGATTCCCCATGATGCGGCTCAGCCGGTAGGATACCGGCTGGAATGCGGAACACATTCCGTGGGGATCGCTACAGACCTTGGGAAATATAATGACTATATTATTGAAAACCTGCAGGATCTGGATGCTCTGCTTCTGGAGGCAAATCATGATATCCGGATGCTCCAGGTAGGAAAATATCCATATTATCTGAAACAGAGGATCCTGGGAGACAGGGGACACCTTTCCAATGAAAATGCAGGAAGACTTTTGTGCAGACTTCTTCACGATAATATGAAAGCGATCTTCCTGGGGCATTTAAGCCGGGAAAACAATTATGAGGAACTGGCATATGAAACTGTATGTTCAGAGGTAACACTGGGAGACAACCCTTATAAATCAAAGGATTTTAAAATTCAGGTGGCGAAACGGGACTTTGTTTCCGAGGCAGTTACCGTATAGAAAGGATCAAATACCATGAAAAAAACAATCATCACAGTAGTAGGAAATGACACAGTAGGAATTATTGCAAAGGTATGTACCTATTTGGCTGACAACAATGTGAACATTCTTGATATTACCCAGACCATCGTACAGGGCTATTTTAACATGATGATGGTAACAGATACCAGCGCATCTGCAAAAGACAGTGCATCTCTTGCCAGAGAATTGAATGAGCTTGGTGACAGCATCGGAGTGGTGATCCACTGCCAGCATGAGGATATCTTCAACAAGATGCACAGAATCTAAAAAAGACTTGTTAAGAACTACTGAAAGTATAAGGAGACATGAACTTATGATTAACATGTTTGAAGTAAATGAGACCAATAAGATGATCGAACAGGAAAACCTTGACGTTCGTACCATCACTATGGGAATCAGCCTTCTGGACTGTATTGACAGTGATCTGGAAAAGGTAAACGAAAATATTTACAATAAAATCACAAAATACGCAGAAAACCTGGTAGAAACCGGTGACAAGATCGCAATGGAGTATGGGATTCCCATTGTGAACAAACGTATTTCTGTTACCCCTATCGCACTGATAGGCGGTGCTGCCTGCCGTTCCACAGAGGATTTTGTCTCCATTGCAAAAACTCTGGACAGAGCGGCCAAAACAGTAGGCGTAAACTTTATCGGAGGCTATTCTGCTCTGGTAAGCAAGGGAATGACTCCGGCAGAAGAACTCCTGATCCGTTCCATTCCTCAGGCTCTTGCCGTTACCGAGCGTGTGTGCAGTTCTGTAAATGTGGGTTCCACCAGAACCGGTATCAATATGGATGCAGTAAAGCTTATGGGAGAGATCGTTCTGGAAACTGCAAAGGCAAGCAGAGACCAGGATTCCCTTGGCTGCGCCAAGCTGGTAGTATTCTGTAATGCACCGGATGACAACCCGTTTATGGCAGGTGCTTTCCATGGAGTGACAGAAGCTGACTGTATTATTAATGTAGGTGTCAGCGGACCGGGCGTTGTAAAGACAGCGCTTCAGAAAGTGCGCGGCAAGGATTTTGAAACTCTTTGTGAGATGATTAAGAGAACGGCCTTTAAAGTTACCCGCGTAGGTCAGCTGGTAGCGCAGGAAGCTTCTAAACGTCTTGGTGTTCCATTTGGTATCGTAGACCTTTCCCTTGCGCCTACACCTGCTATTGGAGACAGTGTGGCAGAGATCCTTGAGGAGATTGGTCTTGAGAGAGTGGGAGCTCCGGGAACAACAGCAGCTCTTGCACTTCTGAACGATCAGGTAAAAAAAGGCGGCGTTATGGCGTCTACTGCAGTAGGCGGCTTAAGCGGAGCATTTATTCCGGTCAGTGAGGATCAGGGAATGATCGACGCAGTAAATCTGGGAGCCCTTTCGCTGGAAAAACTGGAGGCCATGACCTGTGTCTGCTCCGTAGGACTGGACATGATCGCCATTCCGGGAGATACAAAGGCATCTACCATCTCCGGTTTGATCGCAGACGAGGCGGCAATCGGTATGATCAATCAGAAAACAACAGCAGTCCGTGTGATCCCTGTGATCGGCAAAGGCGTTGGTGAAACTGTAGAATTCGGCGGACTTCTGGGATATGCGCCGATTATGCCGGTGAATTCCTTCTCCTGTGAAGCATTTGTTGACCGCGGCGGAAGAATCCCTGCTCCGATTCACAGCTTTAAAAACTGATAAAGAATTGACATAAACCTCTGGACAGACTGGATGTTCAGAGGTTTTTTCTATACGGCTTTAGCCTGTTCAAAACATCTACGCATCGTGTAGGTGTTTTGAACTAT
>USDN01000038.1 GCA_900553515.1 uncultured Blautia sp.
ATAGTTCAAAACACCTACACGATGCGTAGATGTTTTGAACAGGCTAAAGCCGTATTAAAAAATATTTTTCTGCAAAAATATTTTATTTCCAGTCATATTTTGTCAGATGTCCTCCCAGCTGCATATGACTGAAATCATGCTGGCGAAGAGCCTCATAAAGAACAATAGCCACCGAATTGCTGAGATTCAGAGAACGAATGTCGTTAATCATAGGAATGCGGACGCATGTTTCCTGATTGTTCAGAAGAATCTCCTCGGGAATTCCCGCGCTTTCCTTTCCAAACATGATAAAACAGTCATCCTCATATTTTACTTCCGTGTAAGTCTGAGGCGCCTTTGTTGTGGCATAATAGATCCTGGCTCCCGGATTTCTCTGAAGAAAATCTTCATAATTCAGGTAAGTAGTCACATCAAGATCCTTCCAGTAATCCATCCCGGCTCTTTTAATGGCTTTTTCATTCAGTAAAAATCCCAGTGGCTCAATAAGATGAAGTCTTGTTCCTGTAGCCACGCAGGTCCTTCCTATGTTTCCTGTATTCGCCGGGATTTCCGGCTCATGGAGTACAATATTCAGCATTCTTCTGTCTCCTTTTTCTTTCCCGGTAATCTGCCGGAATTTTTCCACTTTTCTCCCCATGAAAACTTCGTGATCTCATCCTGAGAGGGACGTTCCAGATATCTGATATTTTCTCCGCTTCGCAGAATACGGTCATTGCCCTTTACCGCCTTTCCGATCACTGCTGCCGGAATTCCCTGTTCAGAGTAATACTGTACCAGTTCTTCTCCTCTTACTGTCCCCACAAGAATACTTCCTTCCGAAAGAAGTTTATAAGGATTCAGGTCAAATCTCTCGCAGATCTCAATCGTTTCCTGACGAACAGGGATCTTACGAAGATCTGCAAAAAGTCCCATTTCAGAAGCCTCCGCCACTTTCCACAAACCAGCCAGAATACCGCCTGTTCCCAGAGAATAAAGAACATCCGTTTCTATTACAGTCTGAGAATCAGCCATACTTTCAGAGACACCGTAAAGAGAGGGACCTCTCCATGCATCCCAGAGAAATCCTTCAGAAAAAAACTGTCTCAGAAATTCTTTTTCTTTTTCTACAATAAGAGCAGTACCCGTAAGGGCAATATCCCCGACGATCACAAGGTCGTCTCCCTCTTTCAAAAGCCCTGTCACCTCCGCGCGCAGGGCTTCCATTGCTTTTTGTCCAAGTTTCATATTCCATATCCTCTGTTACACCAGAATAGACAAAATGCTTGGAACAACCATAGCAAGAACCAGTATCACCGCAATCACTGCTGTGATAACTTTACGTTTTTTCGGATCAAACATTCCCATTTTCGTCACCTCTTTTTATTTTCGTCTGTCTCTGTAAGACAGATCCTCTGTACCGTCGCATTGTTTGTCAGCGGGTTTCTGTGTTCATAATCAAAAAGAATTGCGTCGTTCTCTCCAAATACCTCTATATGAGCGGTTTTCGGAATTCCACGGACCTTTCTGTAGTCCCGGATCATTTTCTCATATGGCTTCTGGTCAGAGGCAAAGGAAGGACGCTTTTTCAGCTTTTCTCTCAGATAAAGGTCACAAACCATATACTGAGAAGACCGTTCCGCAGAAAATTCTGTTTTTTCACGGATAAACTCCAGAAGGATCTCATAGCGCCGGATTCTGGAATGAGAGATTTCTCCGTAACCTTTTTCCTCATAAAATGCTCCCAGGCTTTCATAGAAATCAAAGGGAGATACAAAAGCGCCGACCAGCCAGTGAAGCGTGTTCTGGAACTGACCACTATTATAATACACTTCCACCATACTTTCCACCATTTTCAGCCGCAAAATATCTTTATAAGCAAACCATCTGGTGCAGAGAACCTCATAAGGCTCCCTGTCTTTATAAAGAATCTGGTACTTCTCTGCCTCATGATACATAGATGAACCTTTCAGCACTTTCAGAAATCCCAGCTGCAGCTGATCCGGCTCCATACGGTAAACATCATTAAACGAATTCCGGAAGCTTTCGTAATCCTCATAAGGAAGTCCTGCGATCAGATCCAGATGCTGATGGATGTTTCCATAGCTTTTTATCCGTGCCACTGATTTTTTCAGCTTTTCCAGATCCATAGTCCGATGAATCGCCCGGATGGTTTCCGGATTGGTAGACTGCACGCCGATCTCCAGCTGGATCAGTCCCGGTCTCATATGGCTCATCAGCTCCAGTTCTTCCTCACGGATAAGATCTGCGGATATCTCAAAATGAAAATTCGTGACTCCATTATCATGATCCTGTATGTACTGCCAGACAGCCATAGCGTGATCGTGACGGCAGTTAAAGGTCCTGTCCACAAATTTCACCTGTGGCACCTTCTGATCCAGAAAAAACTGCAATTCCTTTTTTACCAGAGAAAGCTCCCGGAATCTCAGTTTTTTATCAATGGATGACAGACAGTAGCTGCAGGAAAAAGGACACCCCCTGCTGCTTTCATAGTAAATAATCCGGTTGGTGAAATCCTCTGTATTTTCATAAGCAAAAGGGACTTTACTGAGATCCATGCTCTCTCTCCATCCATTATGACGGATTTCCTTTCCGTCACGATAAGCGATTCCTCTGATCTGCTCCAGTGTCCCTGTCCCTTCTATATAATAAAAAGCAAGTTCCAGAAAAGTCTCCTCTCCTTCTCCTACCATGACTCCGGTAAGCTGCGGAAGCTCCTTCAGAAGTTTCTCTGCATCAAAAGAAACCTCCGGGCCTCCGACCCAGAAGGCCGTACCCGGAAGTATTTTCTTAAGATCAGGAATCAGCTCCTTAATATAGGAGATGTTCCAGATATAGCAGGAAAAGCATACTACTTCAGCGCCGCTCCTGTAGATATCCTTCAGAACCTCATCCTTTGTCTGATTGACAGTATACTCCCCAAGGAGTATGGATTCTTTAAATCGGGATGCATATGCCCTCAGATCATACACTGCCGGATTGGAGTGAATGTATTTGGCATTACATGCCGCCAGTAATATTTTCATTGCTCAGACTCCCTGTACCCGTTATTCGCCAAGAAGACGGATCAGGTCGTTTTTGGCGGTAAGGCCTACCACACGGCTGTCTTCTTTTCCGTTTTTGAATACGATCAGAGTCGGGATACTCATAACCCCATACTGCTGAGCCAGAGCCGGCTGCTGATCCACATCAACCTTGCCTACGGAATATCCCTCTGCCGCAAGCTCCTCCACGATCGGCGCCTGACGCATACAGGGACCGCACCAGGTTGCCCAGAAATCCACCAGTACCGGTTTCTCAGATTTTAATACCTCATTTTCAAAATTCTGTGTTGTCAAAGTAATCTCCATAATCAAATCCTCCTTTATGATCTGTCTGCATTTCTTTTGCGGACATATTTCCCTGCATGGATACCTGCCACACTTCCCTCATATACCGCCTTGGCCACCTGCAGAAGACCGCCAGTGCAGTCGCCTGCGGCAAACAGTCCGGGAATGGTTGTTTCCATGCTTTCATTTACCCTGATATGACCTTTTTCTGTCAGCTCCGCACCCATCTGACGGGCAATCTCTGTACTGCCTGCTGTGCCAAGAGCAACAAAAACGCCGTCTGCCGGATAAAAGGAAGCCTCCTGTTCCCCTTCTTCCTGAACACTCATACCGGTTTCCATCCGAAGTCCGGAAACAGTCTGTTCTCCCTCAATGGACTGAATCTTCATGGTATTGACTGTAATGGAATGTTCTCTGGAAAACTCCGGCTTCTCCCCATTGGTATAGATGGTAACGGAAGGTGTCACATTTTTGAGTTCTTCCGCTTCGTGAAGTGCAAAATCACTGTTTCCCAGAACAGCCACTTCTCTGCCCCTGTAAAAAAAGGCGTCGCAGACAGCGCAGTAGCTTACGCCTCTGCCCTCATATTCCCGGATTCCCGGAATCGCCGGCGCCGCCCGCTTCCCTCCTGTGGCAAGGATCACGCTTTCTGTCTCAATATCTCCGGCCGTGGTCTTTACGGTAAACGTATCAAATCCGGAGATTCCCAGCACCTGCGCCTCCAGGATACGGACTCCCAGCGCCTTTGCCTGAGCAATTCCCGTATCAAAAAGCTCCTGTCCGGACAAAGGACGTTCCAGTCCATAATAATTTTCTATTTTTTCTGCTTTTTCCAGTGCGCCGATCCCGGTATGGATCACCAGCGGATCCATATTTCCCCTGACCGTATAAAGTGCTGCAGAGATTCCTGCCGGTCCTGCACCGATGATAACAACTTTTTCCATATTTCTTATCACCTGCTTTCTTACTAATCTATAGTATACACCTTATCAAAAAAGATTCCGTGACCTTGTCACAGTTTTCTGTTTTTCGGACATACTGAATAAAAAATAAGACAGCTCCTCCGGATCTTCTGTATCTGCACAGCTTCCGGTGGTTCTGTCTTATTTTATCTCACATTTACACGATCCTGTCAAGAGCGCAGATCTCCACGCCCTCCTCAGTCAGAGCCCTGCGTATTTTTTCCACAAAAGCAAGGGCTTTTGCGCCGTCTCCATGAACACAGACCGAGTCTGCCTGGATCGGAATATCTTTGCCTGTAATGGCTGTGACCTTTTTCTCTTTTACCATTCGTACCACACGGGCAACTGCCAGATCCTCGTCTGTGATCATGGCGCCTTCTTTCCGGCGGTTCACAAGAGAGCCATCCTCCTCATACGCACGGTCTGCAAAAACCTCCAGCGCAGTGCGAAGCCCCATATCGCTTGCCGCACGGGCAAGTTCTCCGCCGGACAGAGCCAGAACGATCAGCTGCGGGTCAAATTCCCGGATTCCCTCACAAATAGCTCTGGAAAGCTCATAATCCTTTGCAGCCATATTATAAAGGGCCCCATGAGGTTTTACATGCTGCATTTTGATTCCATGCACTCTGCAGAAAGCATCCAGAGAACCCAGCTGATACAGCACATATGCCTTTGCCTCCGCCGGGCTCACGCTTAAATTTCTTCTTCCAAATCCCATCAGATCCGGAAATCCCGGATGAGCGCCGACACGGATTCCTGCTTCTTTTGCCATGGAAAGAGTCTGGTCCATCACAACCGGATCAGAAGCATGGTATCCACAGGCAACGTTTGCAGAAGTGATCAGTGGGATCACTTTGTCATCGTTTCCAATGGTATAGTTTCCAAAGCTTTCTCCCAGATCACAGTTCAAGTCAACTCTAAACATAAACTCCACTCCTATTTAATATGCATTAAATTTTCGATAAATCCGGTATCTGCCTTACCTTCACAGAATACCGGATGCTTCATGATCTGATACTGGAAATCCAGATTGGTCTCCACTCCCACGATCAGCATTTCATCCAACGCGGAACGCATCTTCTGGAGGGCAGCCTCTCTGTCCGGAGCATGAACGATCACCTTTGCGATCATGGAATCATATTCTGACGGAATACGGTAGCCGGTATAAAGACCGGTATCCACCCGGACTCCATTGCCTGCAGGAAGATGAAGATGCTGCACCACGCCAGGGCTCGGCATAAAGTTTTTCTCCGGTATCTCCGCATTGATCCTGCACTCGATCGCATGTCCCCGAAGCTTCACATCTTCCTGTTTAAAGCTCAGCGGAAGTCCCATGGCAACACGGATCTGCTCAATGATCAGGTCGGTACCCGTAACCATTTCTGTAACTCCATGCTCCACCTGGATCCTGGTGTTCATTTCCATAAAGAAAAACTCGCCCTGGGGACTTACAATAAATTCAATAGTTCCTGCATTTGTATAATTTACTGTTTTTGCTGCAAGAACTGCATATTGATTCATTTTTTCTCTGGTTTCTTCCGTGATGGCAGGTGACGGAGATTCCTCGATCAGCTTCTGATGGTTTCTCTGTACGGAGCAGTCCCTCTCTCCCAGAGCAACCACATTGCCAAAATTATCTGCCATAATCTGGATCTCCACATGACGCGGATTTTCCACAAACCGCTCGATATACATAGTATCATCGCCAAAAGCATTTGCAGACTCTCTCTGTGCCACATTAAACTGAAATTCAAATTCATCCTCAGAAGCAGCAACTCTCATTCCCTTGCCGCCGCCTCCGGAGGAAGCCTTTATCATAACCGGATAGCCGATCTCATTTGCAAGCCTCAGTCCTGTCTCTGCATCATACACCGGCTCTTTGGTTCCGGGCACAACCGGAACTCCGGCCTCCATCATTGTCTTTCTCGCCTGGGATTTATTTCCCATTTTGTCTATAACATCTGCATCCGGGCCGATAAAGGTAATCCCGTTTTCTTTACATCTGCGCACAAACTCGCTGTTTTCGGACAAAAAGCCAAATCCCGGATGAATCGCATCCGCTCCCATATTTCTGGCAGCCTGAATGATACGGTCCATATTCAGGTAACTGTTCCTTGCCGGACCTTCCCCGATGCAGATTCTCTGGTCTGCCAGCTGCACATGAAGACTTTTTGCATCCTCTTTGGAGTAAACAGCAACACTTCGGATCCCAAGATTCCTGCAGGCACGGATGATACGGACAGCAATCTCACCCCGGTTGGCGATTAAAATTTTGTTAAACAATATTCACGCCTCCCTCCGGCTCTTATAATTTCTTTACACGGAACAGAGGCTGTCCATATTCCACCTTCTGCTCGTTGCTTACCAGAACTGCCTCGATCTCACAGTCAAAATCGCTCTGGATCTCATTCATCAGCTTCATTGCTTCAAGAATACATACGGTCTGTCCGTTTTTCACCTGATCACCCACTTTTACAAATGCCGGTGCATCCGGTGCCGGTGCAGAATAAAAAGTACCAACAATCGGAGAAGTGATAAAAAGCTTTTCATCCTCCTCTTTCACCTCTGCTGTCGGTGCTTCTGCAGGTGCTGCAGGAGCCGGTGCAACAGGCATGCCTGCCGCCACGACCGGAGGATGATCCAGCTTGCTCATAGTAATCTTCAGGTCGCCTTCTTTTAATGTGAACTCTGTCAGAGAAGAATTCTCAATGATCTTAACCAGTCCTTCAATCTTTTCTAAATCCATTCCTGTATCTCCTTTTCTATCCTGTTTTTGCAAAAACTCTTTTTATTCAAATAGTTTCATCAGTCTCTTGGCAACCAGACGGCAGTCCAGAACCTCTTTACATGGCTGATGGATGATAGTTCTCATGGCATCCAGTTCTTTAATCTCTTTCAGATACAGATTCTGAGCCTCCTGTACGGTGATCGCCCGGAAGCGAAGTTTATGATCCGTCTTCCTCTGGACAACTTTTTGGATATCCACCGATGCCACTGTTGCAATCTTTGCATATCCACCTGTGGTCTGACGGTCTGAAAGAAGGATGATCGGTTTTCCGTGAGAAGGAACCTGGACAGAACCAAAAGCAATTCCGTCAGATATAATATCCGAAGTTTCCTTTGGAGCAATAAACGGTCCTTCCAGTCTGCATCCCATTCTGTCAAAATCACTGGTCACAGTATATTCCTGATTCAGAAATGTTTCAATCCCCTGTTTGCTGAACAGATCGTCCTGCGGTCCCATGACAACGCGGATCTCCGCAGAATCCTGATCAAAGTTCTCCGGCTCCAGCTTTCTGGAAAGGAAGAACGGAAGATAACGTCTCTTTATCCGGAAGTTCATATAATCGCCGGCCTGCAGCTTTCTTCCCTTAAATCCTCCGATACTGCTCTTCATATTGGTACAGCGGCTTCCCATGACTACCGGGATCTCCAGATAGCTGGAAAATGCAATATAGCCTCTGCTTCCGGTTCTGGCGCTTCCAAATTTCAGGATATCTCCTTTATTCATATACAGAGCCGTATACATGGGTACCGGCTCTCCATTTACCTGCGGCTGAAAATCTCCGCCTGTAATGGCTATAATGGTAGCAGAAGTAAATTCCAGGGTAGGTCCGATGAGCGTAAACTCCAGAACCGCCTCATTTTCCGGATTATCCAGAAGAAGGTTTGCGATTTTAAAGGAACGCACATCCATAACTCCTGCCACAGAAAATCCCTGGCTCTGGTATCCGGTACGGCCCAGATCCTGCACGGTGGTCATCATACCGCCTTTTAAAATACGAATTCCCATTTTACACCTCTTCCTCGTGGACTTTACACTGATATTCTCCACGGTCTGCCACTTCTTTTATACGGAGATATTCCGTCTCATCCACCGGAACAAACCGGATGTAATCCCCGGCTTCCACAAGGATCGGCGTCTCCCTGGAAGGATCGTAGGTTTTTACAGGAGTCATTCCCATAAGCTGCCATCCCCCCGGAGAATCCAGAGGATAGATTCCCGTCTGGGAACCTCCTATTCCCACGCTTCCTGCCGGAATACGGATTCGGGGATTTGCCAGACGCGGCGTATGAAGTCTCTCATCCAGACCGCCCAGATAAGTAAATCCCGGAAGAAATCCCAGCATATAGATCAGGTAATCTCTGGAAGAATGGATCCGGATCACCTCTTCCTCGGAAAGACCTGCATGTTCTGCAATATTGGCGATATCCGGTCCGTATTCTCCGCCATAGCATACCGGGATCTCAAAGATCCTCTTTCTGGTTTCTCCGGCCCTGGCGTCTACCCGCACCAGAGCCTGCATTCTTTCCCGGATCTCCTCATAAGAGATCACACGGGGATCATAATTGATCAGAAGGGAGCAGAAAGCCGGAATCATGTCCACCACACCTTCAATATGCTGCTCCTTCATAAGCTGAATAGTGGCAGCGATCTTGCGGTTGATCTCCGGACTGATCTCCTTTCCGAATTCAATCAAAAGGGAGGAGTCTCCCGCTGTTAAAATTCTGATGTTCTGCATATTTTTCTCCTAAAAATTACTTGTTAACAGAAAAAGGTGCAATCCTTCTCTGATCACACCTTTCTCCCTCCTTACGCTTCTCAGAACAGACTTCCCAGATTTGATACAAAGGTTGTGATTCCAAGATAAGCAGAAATAATGACTACAATGATTCCAAGTACCAGAAGCCAGGTAGGATGATGATAATTCTCACCCATGATTGACTTCTTCTTTGATGCGATCAGGCAGATTCCTAACGTGATCGGAAGGATCAGACCGTTCAGCGCTCCCGCTACAACAAGAAGGGTTGCCGGACTTCCAAGAAGCAGCATAACCAGTGTGGATACTGCAATAAATCCGATGATCACCCAGTTCTCGTTCTTTTCAATGGCCGGATGGAACGTCTTCAAAAATGAAACTGATGTATAGGCTGCCCCGATGATGGAAGTAATGGCTGCACAAAGAAGTACAAGACCTGCAAAGCGGTATCCCAGCTGTCCTGCCCCCTGCTTAAACGCATCTGCCGCCGGGTTTGCCGGATCCAGGGTAACGCCTTTTACAACAACGCCAAGGACCGCAAGGAACAGGAAAATACGCACGATAGTGGCAATTCCGATACCCATAACAGAACTTTTGTTGATCTCTTTGAGATTCTTTTCTCCTGTGATGCCTGCATCGATCAGACGGTGTGCACCGGCAAAAGTAATATATCCTCCGACGGTTCCTCCCAGCAGTGTGATGATCGCCGGGATCAGAGCCTGTACGCCTGCATCCGGAACAAAGGTGTTCTTAATGGCTGAGCCTACCGGCGGTTTTACAACGATGATCACAATAAAGATTACCACGATCATGATCGCTCCAAGGATTTTGGTAAGCGTATCCATAACACCTTTGGCATTTTTTGAAAGGAATACCAGGATCGCTGCCGCACCTGCAAGCACATAACCAACTTTTGTAGGAATACCAAGCAGGGTATTAAATCCAAGGGCGCCTCCGCCTACATTTCCGATATTAAATACAAGACCGCCTAAAACAACCATAAATGCAACCAGGTATCCCAGACCCGGAAGCACTTTATTGGCGACTTCCTGTCCTCTCAGGCCGGTCACACAGAGTACTCTCCAGATATTCATCTGAGCCACTGCTGACAGGATAATGGATACCAGGATAACGAAACCAAAGCTTGCCTGAAAGTCACTGGTAAATTTGGATGTCTGAGTCAGGAATCCGGGGCCAATCGCAGAGGTTGCCATCAGGAAAGCAGCACCTAAAAGGGCTCCCCCGTTTTTCTTTTTGTCACTCATCTTCTTTCCTCCTCTTTGTTTTGATTTTTATAAAAAAAAGCACTCTGCCTATGCAGAGTGCCTTCTTTACCAAACTGCTATACTATTATAACATAATTCTTATTATCGAACAAGTTTTTTTGTTCAACCTGCCAGTGGGTATTTGTCTGTCAGTGATTTCACAAGTGCTTTTGCCTGTTCCTTATTGTCACGGCTTTTCAGCATCAGAGAAATTGCTTCTGCAATCACATCCATATCCTCCGGCTTCATTCCTCTGGAAGTAACTGCAGGAGTACCCAGACGGACACCGCTTGTCACAAACGGAGACTGTGGGTCATTGGGGATCGTATTTTTATTGCAGGTGATGTTCACCTCATCCAGAAGGTTTTCCATTTCTTTACCGGTAACGCCCAGGTTTTTCAGATCCACCAGCATCAGATGATTATCCGTTCCTCCGGATACGATATCCACGCCTCTCTTCTGAAGTCCGGCGCACAATGCCTTTGCATTTTCTACAACAAGGCGGGCATATTCCTTAAATTCCGGCCGAAGCGCTTCTTTTAGACATACGGCCTTGGCTGCGATCACATGCATCAGAGGGCCGCCCTGGATTCCCGGGAATACCGCTTTATTGAAATTAAATTTCTTTGCGTTTTCCGCATTGCTTAAGATCAGGCCTCCTCTTGGTCCCCGTAAGGTTTTATGGGTCGTGGTTGTCACAACGTCAGCATATGGAATAGGGCTTGGGTGCTGTCCGCCTGCCACAAGACCTGCAATATGCGCCATATCCACCATAAGATAAGAACCTGCTTCATCTGCGATCTCACGGAATTTTTTGAAATCAATGGTTCTTGCATAAGCGCTGGCGCCTGCAACGATCAGCTTCGGCTTACATTCCAGAGCAGTTCGTCTGATCTCCTCATAGTCAAGGACACCGTCATCATTGACTCCATAGGATACAGCGTTAAAATACATACCGGACATGTTTGCCGGGCTTCCGTGTGTCAGATGTCCGCCATGTGCCAGATTCATTCCCAGAACAGTATCTCCCGGTTTCAGCATGGCGAAAAACACAGCCATATTTGCCTGGGCACCGGAATGGGGCTGCACGTTTGCATATTCACAGCCAAACAGTTCTTTGGCTCTTTCAATGGCAAGCTTCTCTACCTCATCCACACACCCGCAGCCACCGTAAAATCTTTTGCCCGGATAGCCTTCTGCGTATTTATTTGTCAGCGGGCTTCCCATCGCAGCCATAACCGCCTTGCTTACCCAGTTTTCTGATGCGATCAGTTCAATGTGTGAGTTCTGGCGTTCTACCTCTGCCTCGATCAGCTCCGCAATGTCTTTATCCACTTTTTCAATTTCTCCTAATGAATACATGATCCATCCTCCTTGTATGCAGCTTTTGCTTTTCCCTTCCCTCAGGAAAATCACTAAATGGAATTATACCTGAATTCCGCCCATATGTCAACGCACAAAAGACATTTGTCCGCACCAGAAAAATTTTTGTGATGTTTTTGCAATTTTGTTAAGTTTTTTTTGACTATTTGTGATATATTCCCTATAATAAAAAGGAGTATTAAAAATCAAGGAGAAAAATACTATGAGAGGCTTTGAATATTACACCCCCACCAGGGTGATCTTCGGAAAAGATACACATCTTCAGGCCGGTACTCTTCTGAAAGAATATGGCTGTAAAAAGGTTCTGATACATTATGGAAGCAACAGTGCTGTTTCTTCCGGGCTTCTGGACGAGATCTGCGCAAGCCTGAAAGAAGCCGGCGTAGACTTTGTCACACTGGGAGGAGTCGTCTCCAATCCCCGCCTCAGCAAAGTCCGGGAAGGGATCCGGCTCTGTCAGGAAGAACAGGTGGATTTTATTCTTGCCGTAGGAGGCGGAAGTGTCATCGACTCCTCCAAAGCCATCGGCTACGGAGTTGCCAATCCCTGGACAGATGTATGGAACTTTTTCCTGAAAACGGAAATTCCAAAAGACTGTCTTCCTATTGCCGCCATTCCTACTATCGCTGCTTCCGGCAGTGAAATGAGCGGTTCCTGTGTAATCACAAATGAGGACGGCTGGCTGAAAAGAGGCTCCACAAGAAGTGATCTCTGCCGTCCCAGATTTGCTCTGCTGAATCCGAGACTCACCTACACTCTGTCTCAGTATCAGACAGAAAGCGGCTGTGTAGATATCCTTCTCCATACCATGGAACGTTATTTTGTCAACCTGGAAACCATGGAGATCACAGACAGTATCAGTGAATCTCTCATGCAGACGGTGATCTATAATGCAAGGATTCTCATGAAGGAGCCGGGGAATTACAATGCCCGTGCAGAGGTCATGTGGGCCGGAAGCCTTTCCCATAACGGGCTTACCGGCTGCGGCACCGGCGGAGGCGACTGGGCATGTCACCAGCTGGAGCATGAACTGGGCGGTCTTTATGACGTGGCTCACGGAGCTGGGCTTGCAGCTATCTGGGGAAGCTGGGCAAGATATGTTTATCAGGAAAACCCGGAGCGTTTTGCACAGTTTGCAACGAATGTGTTTGATATTCCCTGCTTTGCAGATTTTGAAAGTACAGCTCTTGCAGGAATTGAAGCCATGGAAGACTTTTTCCGCTCCATAAAAATGCCTACCAGTCTCCATGAGCTGGGGCTTGATCTGGATGAAAAACAGATCCATGAGCTTGCCTTTAAATGCAGTTTTGAAGATACCCGGACCATCGGTATATTCAAACAGCTGAATATGAAGGATATGGAAAAAATATATCTTATGGCGCGCTGATGCAGCGCTGCCTCATCTCTCCCGTACAAAAAAGCCCGGCGGTTTCACAATAATAAATGAATACCGTCAGGCTTTCTTTATTTCAGAATCTTTATCTGAGGATATGTTTAGTGCTCGCCGCACTCATGCGCATGTTCATGCTCATGGCAGACAGAACCGGTAGAAATCAGTTCTCCTTTTAAGTAAGCTTCTGCTGCTGCAGCAGCGTCTCCCTGTGCGCCTACGATTACTTCTACGCCGCGTTCATTAAAGATATCTACGGCTCCGCCGCCCATTCCGCCGGAAATGATCACTTCCGCACCGTGGTCTGCAAGAAAATTAGGAAGGAATCCCGGACGATGACCCGGATTCGGAACGCTGTTTTCTGCAACGATCTTATCTCCCTCTGTATCAAAGAAAATAAAATTCTCACAATGACCAAAATGACCTGCAACTTCTTTTCCCATAGCAGCAACTACAATTTTCATAACTATTATCTCCTTTTTGTTTTTATTATATTTTTAATTCATTTCTAACATTTTTATAGATCTGCAATAATGCAGTCCGCGCCGGGCAATCTACTCCGGCAACACTTTTTCCGGCATTGACTGCTTTTGACACTTCTTTATCATAGGGAATCCTGCCCATAAACGGAATCCCCTGTTCGTCACACCATTCCTCGATTTCCCTTGTCTTTTCCGGACTGGTGTTCCATTTATTCACACATACGCCCATTTTCATCTGGAAAGACTCTGCTGTTTTTATCAGTCTTTCCAGATCGCTTTTTCCGGAAACCGATGGTTCTGCAACGATCAGGACCAGATCCATCCCGCTCATAGAAGCGATCACCGGACAACCGATTCCCGGTGAACCATCAACCACAGCCAGCTCTGTCTCAGGCGCCGCTTTCAGCATGGCAAGCTTTACCGCTGTTACCAGCTTGCCGGAATTGCCCCGTCCCATTTTTAATGCAGCAGTGGAAAAAACAGTTTCCCCTTTATAAAGTTCCTGTCTGCCTGCCACATCCTCTTTCATGGTAACTGCTGACTGAGGACAGACATATTCGCAGATGCCGCAGCCTTCGCAGGCATAGTCCTGCACCTGATAAACCTCTCCGCAGCTTCTGACCGCGCCAAACCTGCAATGCTCCGCACACTGTCCGCAGCCAATGCATTTTTCCGGATCAACCTCTGCTTTTTCTGCTCCCATAAAATCAGATACTTCCGGCTGGGCTTCCATTTTTGTGATAAGGTGAAGGTTTGGTGCGTCCACATCGCAGTCTGCAATAGCCCGTGCCTGTGCAAATTCAATAAAGGAAGAGGATACCGTCGTTTTCCCGGTTCCGCCCTTTCCGCTTAATACCAGAAGACGTTTCATTCCAGTTCACCTCCTGTTCTCTCCAGAAGCTCCTGAAATATTTTTCTGTATTCAGAAGATTCTTCTGCAAGAATCTTTCCGGAAGAAACAATTTCTGCGATTTTCTCTTCGTATGGGATCCTGAGAAGAACCGGAAGCTTTTTCTCTTTACAGTATTCTTCCAGGGGCTCATATGCTCCTTCCCACTTGTTTATCACAACGCCGCAGGGCTTTCCAAGAAGTTCTGCCAGCTCGTGAACCATACAGAAATTGTGGAATCCAAATGCTGTCGGTTCTGCCACCAGAATACAGAAATCTGCTTCTGATATGCTTTCTACAACAGGACAGGCGCTTCCCGGAGGACAGTCGATAAACACAGGTACCTCCTGCCCCTCCCCTTCCTTCAGGGCTTTCCGGATCACAGGCACGCCGGAAGCTTCTCCGAGATTCAGGATTCCTGTAACCGTCCGGGTCTCCCCATGATGACCGGTTTCCACCCTGCCAATGACCTTCTCCTTTTCCGTCACTGCCTGACTGGGGCAGACAAGAGAACAGCCTCCGCAGGAATGACATACCTCAGGAAACACCTTCGGTCTGTTTTTGATATAAACCAGAGCATGAAACCGGCAGAAATCCACACAGGTACGGCAGCCGGTACATTTCTCCGGATCAAACTCCGGAAGGGCAGTTGTCACTTCTGTTGATTTTATATCCTGCGGTTTCAGGAACAGGCGGCCGTTTGGTTCCTCCACATCACAGTCAATATAAACCGATTGTCCGGCAGCCGCAGCAAGATTCACTGCTGTCAGTGTTTTTCCTGCTCCTCCCTTTCCGCTTAAAACTGCAATTTTCATCTTATCCCCTGATAGCCTCCATGGAAATGAGTCAGAACAGATAATTTCCCTTCCTTAAAAGCTTCAATATTCTGGCTGACTCCCACTCCTTCTGATTTATAGATCTTAATATCCGCAGCCTGAAGAACCTCCGCGGAGTTCATACCGCAGCGTGGTGTGATCAGCGCATCTGCCTGACAGTCCAGAACAAACTGGGCGGCTTTCAGTCCGGCTCCTCCCTGAACCTGAGAGGCAGGATTGGCTTTTATTTCCGTTGTCCCGGTTTCTGTATCATGAACCGCAAAATAGGGGGCTCTTCCAAAGGTCGCACAGATCACATCTTTTTCTTCATCTGCCGGTAAAATCACTCTCATTGCTCTTTCCTCCTTGTTCCTTATTTTCAAAACGTCTTTTTTGACATCCGCCGCATCTGTAATAATTCCTTCCGCCTTCGCAGATCTGATAATTGCCGCCCTGGATCCGGATGGGAAGTCCGTCTACAATCGCTGTGGCGATTTTTTTTCTGGCACAGGTGTAGATCTGCTGGACCGTGGTACGCGCAACCTGCATATATTCTCCGCATTCCTCCTGAGAAAATCCTTCCCGGTCTATCAGCCGAATGGTTTCATACTCATCCACTGTAAGGATCACAGCGTTGTCATCTTCACCGGATTCCCCGGGAACAAAGGACAGCGTCCCCGGAAGTCTGCATACCCTTCTGCATTTCGTAGGTCTTGGCATCTCCACACCTCCTTTTCTGACATATGTCATTTAATCTTATTATAAAACAAATACGGCATATGTCAATAACCTTTTTCGACATATGCCGAAAATATGCATCTTTTTTGTTACTGTGAACGGAATAAACAGTAACTCTTTTTTCTTTCCGTGTTTTATGATACCATAAAAAGGAAATACTTTTCATGAAAAATCATATATGCAAGGAGATGTCAAAATGAAGGACGCGGTTACAAAATTAAAAGACCACATGAAAAAAATCGAACAGTACCAGACCATAGAAAACCTTCTCTACTGGGATCTGGCCACCATGACCCCGGAAAAAGGAGTAGATTCCAAAGCAGAAGCCATCGGATACTTTTCTACCGAAGCCTTCCGTCTTTCCACCTCTGAAGAATACGGCGCTCTCTTAAAAGAGCTTTCCTCCCCTGAAAATTACGAAACACTGGATGACGCCATAAAAGTCACTGTCAGACGTGAACTCCGGGATTATGAGCGTTTCTGCCGCGTCCCGGAAGATTTTTACACAGAATATGTGACACTGAAGGCCCGCTCCCAGAGATCCTGGGAAATGGCAAAAAAAGCCAGCGATTTTTCCATTTATGCCCCTTATCTGGATAAGATCATCCAGATGACCAAACAGTACGTCCGGTATATGGAGCCGGACCAGAAACCCTATGAGGTTCTTCTGGATATGTTCGAGGAGGGCATTGACAGCCAGACTATCGACCGTCTTTTTCAGGAACTGAAGGAGGGGCTCCGTCCTCTTCTGAAAAAAATCCAGGAGGCGGGACAGCCGGATCTGTCAGCTCTGAAGGGAAATTACCCTGTTTCGGGACAAAAGAAAGTGCAGGATATGCTTCTTTCCTATATGGGTTTTGATTTTACAAAAGGAACGACCGCAGAAAGTGAACATCCATTTACTTCTGAAATTGGTTCCGGTGATATCCGGATCACCAATCATTTCAGAGAGGACGATCCTCTGGCAGCCATCTTCAGCGCCATCCACGAAGGTGGACATGCCATTTTTGATCAGAATATCAGTTCTTCCTATGAACATACTGCCGTTATGCAGGTAAATATGATGGGACTTCATGAAAGCCAGTCCAGATTTTATGAAAACATCCTTGGAAGAAATCCAAATTTCTGGGTTCCTGTTTATGACAAACTGGAAGAACTCCTGCCTGATTTCCGTAAAATCCCATTTGATACTTTCTGCAGAGCCATTAACGCTGTACAGCCAAGTATGATCCGTATCGACGCAGATGAAGTAACTTACTGTCTCCATATCATCCTTCGCTATGAGATTGAACGCGCCATCTTCAATGACGAGGTGACTACTGAGGAACTGCCCGGACTCTGGAACGACAAGATGGAAGAGCTTCTGGGAATCCGTCCCTCCTGTGATGCAGAAGGAGTCCTTCAGGATACCCACTGGTCAGACGGTTCTTTTGGATATTTCCCGTCCTATCTCTTAGGCTCTGTATATGACGGCATGTTCCTGGAAGCTATTGAAAAAGACCTGGGAAGCATAGACCAGCTTCTCTCCCAGGGAAGGATCATGGAAATTACAGGATGGCTGAATACCAATATCCATCAGTACGGAAGTCTTTACACTTCCCGTGAAGTTGTTCAGCGCCTCTGCGGAAAAGAAATTTCTGCCAGACCTCTGCTGGATCACTTTTATAAAAAATATGCGGAGATTTATTCTTTCTCCCCCTCTGAAATAAATTAAATCTATCAAAAAAGAGTACAGAGTTATCTCTTTCGAGGTTTCTGTACTCTTTTTAATATACTGAAATTACTGTTTTTACGCCCTGCTTCTTTCTGCTATATATTTTCTGCTCCTTTCACAGAAATAATCTCATACCTGTCTCTGCCTTTATTCTTTGCCGTATAAAGCGCCTCGTCAGCCAGTTTATATAATTCTGCAAAAGAAGTCTCTGTCGTCCAGACAGCAATTCCTATTGACGCACTTATTGTTACTGTTGTCTGTCCTGAGCCGTAGACAGCCTGAAGCGCATGCTCCACTTTTTCTGCACATATACAAAGAGACGATACGTCCTTTGCATTTCGTATAAACAGAACAAACTCATCTCCTCCCAGCCTTCCGGCCAGGTCTGTATCTCTTATTACTGATTTTATCTTATATCCGCATTCCTTCAGTATCTGATCTCCCATCATATGTCCCAGAGTATCATTTGCTTTTTTAAAATAATCAAGGTCCAGGATAAACAAAGCAGATACCCTTTCGTCATCCGCTCTTTGTCCGGCCTCTATATATCTGTTACACTCCTGTGTAAAATACTCTCGGTTATATAGACCTGTCAAAGAATCCGTCTGACTTTTCACACGTATTTCTTCTATTTTTTGTTCCTGTATCATCTGTTGATTATAGTCTTCCAGAAATCCGATCACCCGATCCTGGCTGACCGTTTTTATATGGATCTTATTATAATCCCACTTTCCGTCTATCTTTAGCTTAAATATAGTCGGCTTTATTTTTTTCCCTGTAATCAGATTATAAAAAATCTCCTGATAAGCAGAATATTCTTCCGATGTGATCCATTCATGAAGAAGCATATTATCCGGTGAATAATAATCAATTTCTCTAACCAGGATTTTTTCTGAATCTGTATTTCTATACAAGGTTAATGTATTATCCAGAAAATTAACTTCAAACGGAATATCCTTTGTATGTTTCAAAACCATAAATAAAAGAGAATTTTTCAGACTGAGTTCCTCATTATGCTTTTTTACATGACGCATATCTGTTAAAATATAATATCCAATCAGACACACCAGAAGCAGGAAGCCTCCAAGCAGTCCCCACAGCATGCCAAAAAATATTTTTTCAATTTCAGAGGCATAATCTCCCAGATACTCTTCAACCAGCACAGAAAAAACATACCAGTTATTAATGCCAAGAGGTTCATAGGTTACATATCTTCCGTAACCTTGATAAGAAAAATGAAATGCTCCAGACTTTCCTTCTTCTACATTTTCCCTGATCTGATTCACTGTCACCCCATCTGATATCTCATATCGTTCCAGTTCTTTCCAGATATTCAGATCCTCGGCAAAAGAATTCACATTTCCAGAATCGCTGATATACAGCCCCATATCATCGATAATCTGAAAATATCTGTGTGATTTATCAAATAATTCAATTTTTTCTGAAATAAAAGAAATTGAATAATATCCCCATATAGCTCCCTCTGCTCTATTATTTTTATAATAAGGGACTGCCAAAAGCATGATATCTGAAATATTTATTACATTTGAAATGTATTTTTGACCTTTTTTGATTTCAGTGAACATTTTATCATTCTTTAGCTTTTCCCTTTTTCCGGTATGATCAATACTGTTTCCATCCAAATCTGAAAGTCCTACTTTTTCAAAACCAAATTTTACTCTGATATCATTCAGATAATCTGCTGCTTTTTCCTCCTGATTCTTCCCTGACTGCTGAAATGCTCTCTGACTGGAATCCAGAGCAGCCTGCAGATTTTCGATTTCTGTATTAATCAGCTTTGTAACAAAACTGGAGGTAAACTTTACCTGCTCCATATCCTTTTCCAGCAAAATCCCGTATATTTTATTAAAATTAACAGTAAACACAGCAATTATTATGATCATCATAAGCACAGAAACAGTTCCGACTATTCCTATTCGTATCCGGTTATTTTCAGTTTCTGTTTTTCTTTTCATTTCCTTCCCTTTTCCTTTCTGTTCTGCTTCTGCCATTTTTCCTGTTTCATATATGGTATCTTATTTTTCAGTGTTTTGCAATGAAAGAACCTTAATTTTTCTTTCTCTTTTACGTCTGGATAATTGTAAGAATTATTATTTTGTGCTATGATATGTCCATATTGTTTCTTCACCTGTTCACAGCAGTGCATCACTGCTTCTGAACAGAATCTATTACACAGAAAGGACAAGAACATGAGTGATTACAGACTGGAAACCAAATGCCTGCACGCAGGCTATACTCCTTCCAAAGGAGAACCGTGTGCCCTGCCTATCTATCAGAGCACCACGTTTAAATATGACACCACCGATGAAATGGGACAGCTTTTTGATCTGAAGGCTGAAGGATATTTCTATACCCGCCTCCAGAACCCTACGAATGATGCGGTAGCCGCAAAAATCGCAGAGCTTGAAGGAGGCGTTGCAGCGCTTCTTACCTCTTCCGGACAGGCTGCCAACTTTTATGCCGTTTTTAACATCTGTGAAGCCGGAGATCATGTGGTTGCCGCTTCCACTATCTATGGCGGAACTTTTAATCTTCTTGCTGTTACCTTTAAAAAACTGGGCATTGACTGTACTTTTGTAGACACAGATGCCTCCCCTGAAGAAATCGCAGCTGCTTTCCGTCCCAACACCAAAGTTCTTTTTGCAGAAACCATTGCAAATCCTGCCCTGGTTGTTCTGGATATTGAAAAGTTTGCAAAGGCAGCTCATGATCATGGAGTGCCGCTTATTGTAGACAATACCTTTGCAACTCCTGTCAACTGCCGGCCTATTGAATGGGGCGCTGATATTGTCACCCACTCTACCACAAAATATATGGACGGTCACGGACTTCAGGTAGGCGGAGCCATCATTGACAGCGGTAATTTTGACTGGGATGCATACGGACATAAATATCACGGACTTACAGAACCGGATGAATCTTATCACGGCGTAGTATACACTAAACAGTTCGGCAAAAAGGCCTACATCACCAAAGCAACCTCTCAGCTGATGAGAGACCTTGGTTCTATTCCGTCCCCTAACAACTGTTTCCTTCTGAATATCGGACTGGAAACCCTTCCGCTGCGTATGGAGCGTCACTGTTTCAACGCACAGAAAACGGCGGAATTTCTTGCTTCCCACGAAAAAGTTTCCAGGGTCATCTATCCCGGACTTCCAGGAGATAAATATCATGCGCTTGCAGAAAAATATCTTCCTAATGGCTCCTGTGGAGTTATCTCTTTTGAACTGAAGGGCGGACGCGAAGCAGCCGTGCGCTTCATGGACAGCCTGGAAATGGCTAATATCTGTACGCATGTAGCAGCCTCCAAGACCATGGTTCTTCACCCGGCAAGCCATACACACCGCCAGATGAATGATGAACAGCTCAGAGACGCCGGCGTTTCACCGGGAATGATTCGCCTTTCTGTAGGAATCGAGCATATTGACGATATTCTTGCAGATCTTGAAAAAGCTCTGAAAAATGCATAAATAACCCATAAAAGCCACAAAAAGAACCGCCGCATGGAATATTGTAAAATAACAATTTTCCATATGACGGTTCTTTTTCTTACCGGATCAGATAAACATCCGTATAATAAACGCCCTTGGACTCTCCCTCTTCATGGGTCGCCACATAGATATCAATACAGTTTGTCTTAATAGCGCCTCCGCAGTCTTCCGCCACATAAACCTGTCCATTGATCACAACCTGACTTCCATATGGAATTTGAGAAGGATCCACCGCAATGGTATGGTTTGTAGTTGCAGTCACACCTGTGGATGTGATACCGTTTGCCCAGGGACCGCAGCAAATACTGCAGGGACAGTAATGGGTGATCCGGAATTTGCCCAGAGGTTTCAGATTTGCGTCTGAAGATGCTGCCACAGGCGTTCCTATCAGTACTCCGTTTTCTTCACTGACGGCAGTTCCTGCCTCCACCGCCTCTGCAAAAACACCTTCGCCGCTGCTTTTATGAAGGGTTCCCGCATTCATTTCTTTATCAATACCGGTATCTGCAGGCTCTGAAGCTTCCGGCAGATCCAGTACACTGGTGGGAATATATCCTGTCTGTTCTGCCCCGCTTTCATCCTGATAAACAATACGGCTCCATACACCGTTGACAGTTCCGGTACGCTTTACCTGATCCAGCTCCAGAACCTCTCCTACTATCTCGCCGTCCTTACGTCCCGGATAGTCAAGAATACTGCTGTCTGTTTTTACTTCTGCCTGATCCTCTGCCGGCTGGATCTGGATATCATCACTGAGCATATAATTCTGTATGTATCCATTCACTTTGTTTCCGTCTTTTTCCAGGGATACCTTACTCCAGTTATTGTCACAGACTGCACTTCTCATGACTTCTTCCCCTAAGCCTACCTGAATCAGCTCACTTCCCTTTTCACCAGGGACGGAACGTATCACTGCAGTCTTTGCCGTTACATATAAACGATTGCTGCAGGCTGCCACTTTTACTGTATTCCCGTTTCCATCATCTATTGAAAACGATTGTACTGCTTTATCATCTGCCTGTCCTGTTACCGTTTTATAATCATCCACTTCTGCATGCACAAAACTTCCATGCAGCAAAAGGAATGCTGCCAGAAACATAGGACCGAATTTCTTTTTCATTATTATTTCACCTCTTTCATGCGTATCTCTATACTGTCTAAAATCATAACACATGAAAAATGCTTTTTCAATTTTCTGGAGGAAGTTCACTGTTTTTTTAGATTTTCTGTTCATCGCAGCAGTCTTCTCTTTTATAAAAGTTTAAGATTTTTTTAAACATTCCTCTCTTTTCAAATAAACGCTTTCCCTATACAATGTATTTATGAATACACAAAAGACAAATACCTCAAAGACACAACCAAATATCCCCTCTGTTCAGGAACCTGCTGAAAAAGCCATGGCTCCCACACCGTCACAAAAGCCTGCCAGTCGTTCCAGGCAGGAGAAACTGGCGCTCCGCCGGAAACGTCTCCGTCAGAAACAGGTCCGGCGCCAAAAGCTTTTTCTTGCTGTACTGGCTGCATCTTTTCTGATCGGACTTATTATTGTAAGCTTTTTTACCGGCAAAAAACAACCGGAACGGCTTACCATTAATTCTGCCTGCGAGGCCTACCGTACCACTGTGGAAAATACCGCTTCCCTATATGGGATGTCCGAATATACAGACCTGATTCTTGCCCTTATGATGCAGGAAAGCTCCGGCCGGGGACCGGACGTTCTGCAATCCTCAGAGGGAGCCTATAATAAAAAATATCCTCAGGTTCCCAATGGGATCCAGGATGCAGATTATTCCATTGAATGCGGAATCCAGGAACTGAAATATGCCATGGATAAGGCAGGCGTTACCAGCCCCACTGACATGGGCAATATCCGTCTTGCCCTCCAGGGATACAATTTCGGTGCAGACCCTTATTTTTCCTATCTGGAAAAAAACGGAATTTCTTCCTGGTCAGAAAAAACAGCAGAAGCTTTCGCACAAATGGCAAGTGGAAATACCCCAAGGTCTGAAGATGATCCTTTTTACAAAACAGCCGGCCCCTGGAACTACGGCGATCAACGCTATCCGGAGCATGTACTGAGGTATTATCATCCATAAAAGCATGGATATTTTCTTATTTGAGAAATTTGATAAATTTTTTTAAAAAATTTCAAAAAAACATTTGACAACTACAATTCTATATGCTATCATATGTTTTGTCGATGAGGGAAACACCTCAGAGATTAATACAGGATATGCGATAGTGGCGTAGTTGGTAACGCGCGACCTTGCCAAGGTCGAGACCGCGGGTTCGAGCCCCGTCTATCGCTCTTGAAACCAGAACAGATATTGTTCTGGTTTTTTTCATAAAATAATATTCGGGAGAGATATGACAAATGGCTTTCAGATATATAGACATGAACACTTATAAGCGAAAAAAGCATTTTGAATACTTCTGTGGACTGGCTTACCCATATGTGGGCGTTACTGTTAATGTAGATATTACAGAACTGACCCACTTTATCAAAGAAAAACGGCTTCCATTTTTTCTGACCATGTGCTATTGCGTTTCCAATGCAGCCAATCAGGTGCCTGAATTTCGCCAGAGAATTCTAAATAACCAGATCATAGAATATGATTACTGCCAGACATCTCATACCGTAGCATTGGAGGATGGTACCTATTGCTATTGTCAGCTGGACAGCAGCTGTTCTTTTGAGGAATATATTCCCTATGCGCTGAAAGAGCAGACAAAGGCAAAGCAGGATCCTTCTATCGAAGAATCAGAAGAAAACATCCTGGATAAAATTTTTATCTCCACTCTTCCCTGGATTTCTTATACCTCCCTGATTAATCCGGTTCCTTCTCCTGCAGACAGTAACCCTCGGATCACATGGGGGAAATATTTTGAGCAGAATGACAGAACCTTACTTCCTCTTTCTGTTTTATGCCATCACGCACTGGTAGATGGATTACATATTTCCAGGTTTTATCAACTGCTGGAAACGCAGCTCAAAAGCATCACAGAACACTGTTAAAAACTTATATCTCCCAGAAAAAAAGAGTCCAGTAAAGTCAAACCTGAACTCTTTTTTATATAACACCGCAGTCAATGACTACTGCCTCCATTTTATTTCAGATAACGGTTTCTGTTTGAAGATGTATTGGATATCATTGTATATTTTTTCAGATTTCCCATATATCTTCTTATAAATGCCGCGCATTCGCTTCTGGAAACTCTTCTGTTCTCTTTGTCTGTACGTCCAATGTAATATTCATCTGTTCTACCATGATATTCTTCTCCGTGCTGCTTACGTACAAGTCTTGTTCCGGAAATTCCATACAGAGCACTCCAGGAACCTCCTACTCCGTTGATCCATCCACCCACATAAATTCCTTTATATTTTTGAGAATATTGGAAGGTCGGATGATGAGACATCCCTTTCAATGCACATTTTCCCATATAACGAACCGCACCATCACGGACTGTATAAACATAATAGGTAACTCCCGGTGAGGTATATTTATCTGTGATGAGCAGTTCCGGCACCCCTTTTTGATCTATATTGATCATATAAAAAAATGCCGGGTGAAAACTGTAATTATCAACGGTTAATCTGCTTCTGCTGAGAAATTCTTTATACAAAGTCTTATAACCCGGAGCAGGCTTTACCGTTATCACACATCTGGCAGTTTTTCCATTAGCCGTTGCGTATACTGTGGTTTTCCCAGGTTTCTTTGCCTTAACAATCCCTTTACTGTTCACGGAAGCCACTCTGGAATTGCCCACTTTCCATGTAACTTTTTTTGATGGACCGTCTACACTTGCCCACAGGCGAAAACTTTTTCCCTGGACTAAAGTAGTGGAATTTACATGAAGCCGGATCGATGGCAGAACTTTTACTTTGCAGTAACGTCTGATGCCATTGGCGGAAGCCGTGATCACTGCATTTCCATAACCTTTTGCCGTAACCTTCCCATTAACCACAGTCGCTACTGATGGTTTACTGGTCGTCCAGCTCACCCTTGAACTTTGGCCTGTTACTCTGGCAGAAATTTGTTTCTGGTTTCCCTTTACCATGACCAGACTGGGGTGGCTCAAACCTAAAGAAGCACCTTTGGTATACTCTTTATTACTGTTTTCTGCCATTGCATGGACAGGTGCCTGAAATACAGTCATGATCATAAATAAGCTAGCTGCAAGTATCAGCAGCTTTTTTGTCATTATGTTTCTGTTTCTTGATTTCATACCTCTCTCCTTCCTATAATTTCAAGCCCTAATTCATTGATTTTTGGACTTTTTCTTTAAAT
>USDN01000039.1 GCA_900553515.1 uncultured Blautia sp.
TTGCGGACAAACGGTTTTCAAGACCGCCTCGTTATGACCACTTCGATATCTCTCCTTATGCAATTCTGCGTTTTCCGACGTTTTTCCCGTTGACGCGAATTACATTCTATCATCAAACATCATTCCTGTCAAGACATAAAATCAAATATTTTTCAAAAAAATTTCAGCTATATCCAGATCCTCTGGAGTTGTGATCTTAAGATTCTTATAAGCTCCCTCTACAAGGGCAACTTTCACTCCTGTTTCCTGCTCTACCACCATAGCGTCATCTGTGATTGCAGACATATCCCGGCAGCGAATTTTCTCATGAGCCTCTCGAATCAGCCTGTACCCAAAAATCTGAGGTGTCTGAATTGTCCACACAGAGCTTCGTTCCGGCGTCTCTGCAACATATCCCTGTACATCTGCTATTTTTACCGTATCCTTAGAAGGCATACCGATCACGCAGGCGCCTGTTTTTTTTACCCCCTGCATTCCTCTCTGAATAATTTCTTCTGTAATAAAAGGTCTGGCCCCGTCATGAATCAGAACATATTCCGTATCCCGGCAGGCAAGAAGTCCCTGATAAACAGAATCATATCGCTCTTTTCCACCGGGTATCACTTTTGTCACCTTGGTAAGACCATATTTTTCCACAATTTCCTCTTTGCAAAAAGATACAGACTCTGCCCCTGTAACCAGTATAATCTCATGTATCAGTCCACTGTCCTGAAAGCATTTCAGCGAATAATAGACAAGAGGTTTTCCCTCCAGCTCCAGGAACTGCTTCTGTACTTTGCTGTTCATCCGTTTTCCCTGTCCTGCAGCCAGAACAATAGCTGTATTTTTTCCCTCCATAAAAACCTCCCCAACAGCTTTTTATCTTTCTCCCAGTTTCAGGTTTGGCACTGCATTCAGATCCCAGCCATGACGCGTCCCTTTTTTATACTCGTAATAAGCTGCCGCCCCGATCATGGCAGCATTATCTGTACAGAAAATCGGTGAGGGACGGAAAAACTGATAACCATTTTCTTCACAGGCTTTTTCCATAGCAGCCCTCAGAGTGCCATTGGAAGCCACGCCTCCTGCAATCGCCACCTTGTCCATGCCATAATCTTTTGCCGCCATCATGGTATGCTCTACCAGAACATCTACCACCGCTTTCTGGAAAGACGCCGCAAGATCTGCACGATTTACCTCTTCCCCCTTCATCTGAGCCTGATTCAGATAATTCAGCACAGCAGATTTTACCCCGCTGAAGCTGAAATCGTAAGGACAGTCTCCTACTTTCGCTCTCGGGAACTGTATCGCATCCGGATTTCCTTCTTTTGACAGTTTATCAATCTTAGGACCTCCCGGATAACCCAGACCGATCGCACGGGCAACCTTATCAAAGGCCTCTCCTGCCGCGTCATCTCTGGTCCTTCCCAGAATCTCAAACACACCGTAATCCTTCACGATCACCAGATGGGTATGTCCCCCTGAAACAATCAGGCAGAGAAACGGAGGCTCCAGATCCGGATGTTCAATATAGTTTGCCGAGACATGGCCCTCAATATGGTGGACGCCTACCAATGGAAGTTTTTTTGCATAGGCAATGGCCTTGGCCTCTGCAACGCCTACAAGCAGTGCGCCTACAAGCCCCGGCCCATAGGTAACGCCAATCGCATCAAGGTCGTCCAGCGTCACCCCCGCCTCTTTCAGCGCCTCCTCAATAACCTGATTGATCTTTTCTATATGCTTTCTTGATGCAATTTCCGGCACAACACCACCGTACAGTTTATGAAGCTCGATCTGTGAAGAGATTACATTAGACAGGATCGTTCTTCCGTTTTTTACAACGGAAGCCGCAGTTTCATCACAGGAGCTCTCTATGGCAAGAATCAGTGTATCTTCCACGTTTATTCCTCCTCAAAATTTAATTCCACGCTTTTTCCATCCTTCCCCGGATAGGACTGTGGAAAAATTGCTCTGACAGTATCCATATAATCATCCGGTCGGATCAGGGACGGGCTGTAATGCGTCAGCCACATTTCTCCCACTCCGGCTTCCTTAGCCAGCTCTGCTGCCTCACGGAACGTCATATGCTTATAGCCTTTGGCCTTATCTGTTTTCTCATCCTCCCCATACATGCCTTCGCAGATAAAAAGATCCGAATCCTTTGCATTACGGAGGATGGAATCTGTAGGTCTGGTATCAGTTGTATAGGTAAGCTTGATTCCCTTTCTGTCAGGTCCAAGGACCATGTCCGGCGTATAGGTTTTCCCTTCCAGTTCTATGGTCTGCCCCTTTTGAAGAGGATTCCATAATTTCAGGGGAATTTCCTGCTCCTTTGCTCTTTCTGGAGAAAACCTGCCCTGACGGAGAATTTCCAGCGTGTACCCATAGCAGATCACATTATGGTTCACCTTAAAGGCAGTGATCCTGTAGCCATTCAGTTCGATAACTTCCTCCGGCTTCGTGATTTCTATAAAGCGGATCTCAAAGGGAAGTTCCGGCGCGATTACACGAAGGGCATTTACCACACGTTCCAGTCCTCTGGGACCGATCAGTGTCAAAGGTTCTGTACGGTCTGCATTACCCATAGTAAGAAGCAGTCCCGGAAGTCCGCTGATATGATCTCCATGATAATGAGTAAAGCAGATCACATCGATGGGCTTGAAGCTCCAGCCTTTTTCCTTAATGGCAACCTGAGTCCCCTCGCCGCAGTCAATCAGAAGACTGCTGCCATTATATCTTGTCATCAGAGCAGTAAGCCACCTTCTTGGAAGGGGCATCATACCGCCTGTTCCTACTAAACAAACATCTAACATAAAATCCCTCTTTTATTCTGAAAAAGTCTGCCGCAGAATATATCTGCCGCAGTCTCTGCTATTACTTTACTGGCAAAGTGTAACACAATTAATACTTCAAAACAAGGTCAAAATCCCCCATCAGTGCAAAGGAATGCTTATTTTCATCTGAAAAATATCCCCCTTCTCCGTCCAGTGTCACGATCACTGCTATTTCTTCTTCCATATAAAAATCTGAAGCCACTTTATGCTTCCGCTTTCCATAAGGAAGGTTATTAAAGCAGAGGTTTTCTGGGATTTCCTGTAAAAAAAGGAACGCATGAAATCCTGATCCGATTTCATGCGCCCGGTAAATCTATTGGAATCCTGTTCAGTTTTACTGCTGCGGTATTTCTTCTTCTGACAAAGTTATCTACATTGCCTTTGTCATCAGCACTGCGTTTTCCACCGGATTCTCGTAATAATTCTTACGGAGCCCGTCCTCTTTAAAGCCCAGTCTTTCATAAAGCCGTCTGGCGGTTCCATTTCCCTCACGAACCTCCAGATGGACCAGCTTTATCCCCTGCATCCCCGCTATACGAAGGACACTGTCCACAAGGAACTGACCGATTCCTTCTTTCTGGCGGTCTTTTCTGACCGCCACATTCAGGATATCTCCCTCATCCAGCACAGTCATCATGCTGCAGTAGCCAAGAATATGGTCTTTTTCCTCCACTACAAAAAACATGGTGTCTTTTTTCATCAGATAGGTAAGAAATCCTTCCCTTGTCCACGGTACCGAAAAAAGAGCTTCTTCGATATCCATAACCTGATCCAGATCCTCCACCAGCATTTCCCGAAAGGTCATTGTACTGCTTCCCCGCTTTCTGCCTGCAGACGGGCTTTTTCTCTTTCTGCCCGCTCTCTTTCCGCCTGAGAAACCCGAAGATAATCCGGCATGTGCTCCCGGGCAGTCTCATATTTCCCTTCCTGATAATATACCAGTCCCAGAGCAGCCACAGCAGCCGCTCTCTGCCTGTTTACATGAGCCGGCGCAAAAGAACAGGAAAACTCCGCTTTTTCCAGGATGGTTTCACGGAACACCGGAACACCGTCTCCCAGAAAAGTAACCTTCTGCCCATATCCGTTCAGTTTTTCCAGAAGCTCCCCAACAGGAACTGCCATCTGATCTTCCACCACCTGAAGCTTATGATCCTCAAAACGATAAATACCCGTATACACCTGGTTTCTTCTTGCATCCATGATGGGACAGATCAGTCCCTGTACATCATAAAGATTAAAAGCCAGCGCTTCTACCGTAGGAACGCTGATCAGCGGTTTTTCCAGAGCAAGTCCCAGCCCTTTGGCAGTTGCAGAACCGATACGAAGCCCGGTAAAAGAGCCGGGACCGCCTGCCACGGCAATGGCGTCAATGGTGCTCAGATCCAGTTCTGTCATTTTTGCCACCTCGTCCAGCATGGGAAGAAGTGTCTGAGAATGTGTTTTTTTATAATTTACCGAATATTCTGCGATCATGGTATCGTCTTCCACAACTGCAACAGACGCTACGATACCGGAACTGTCCAGACCTAATATTTTCATGGTTTCTCCCTACCTTTCTTCAGTCTCCTCAATGGTGATCCGGCGATAATCAAAACCCTGCGCCAGATCTTTTTCGATGGTAACGGAAATTCTTTTTTCCGGAAGAATCTCACGGATCAGCTCCGCCCATTCAATCAGGCAGATTCCCTCACCGAAGAAATAATCGTCATAGCCGATTTCTTCCATTTCCTCGATATCTCCGATACGGTATACGTCAAAATGATAAAAAGGCAGACGTCCTTCCTCGTACACCTGGACAATGGTAAAAGTAGGACTGCTGACTGCCTCTGTAATGCCAAGACCAGCTGCCACTCCCTGAGTGAACACTGTTTTTCCTACGCCAAGATCGCCGTTCAGGGTATATACCTGCCCCGGCTTCGCTGTCTCTCCGATTTTTTTCCCTAATTCAAAAGTCTCCTGAGGACTCCTTGTTTCTATTACCATTTCTGCACCTTTCCATAAACATTCCCGATTATTTTATAAACCGTTATGATTTCCGTTCTTTTACTTATTCCTTGCGAAATTGTTCTTTGCATATTATAATAGAGCAAACAGAGAAAAACAATACTTTTCGTAGGTAATTGATAAATGATTTTATCGGTGCCTGTGGATAACTCTCCCCTATATAAGGAGAGAAAAAGGGGCAGTATTCAGAATTGTTTCTGAATTGATATAGAGCATCTGATTTTGGGTATATTTTAATAAGCCCAAAGAAGTATTATGACAATTGAATGCTTTTTTCAGGCAACTAAAGGTTTCAGGCTTCGAATGTATTGTGGACAATTCATTGCATATGCAACGATTACGGTTAACTGGCTGGCAATACCAGCAAGAAAAACGTCAGCCTTTGTGGTGGTATGGTTTCTGGTCTTTCTTCCAGCGATACACATGTTGATTTTGAAATGATTGATGGCTCGTTCAACAATAGTCCTTATTTTATAAGTATTATTCCATTCATCAGAATCACGTTGGATACCAGGAAACATGCGTAAATCCATATTTTCATAGGTATAAGTTGTCCTGCCCTTTTTGGCAGAACTGCAAGGTTTATCGCAATCACAGATCCATCCTTTATGATAGTGCATTTTGGGACAGATCCATTTGATACGGTCAGACCGCCCTTTTTCCTTTGTGATTCCACAGTATTTCATAGAAAGAGAAGGATCATTAGGGCAGGTTGGATAACCGTAAGCGTTGTAACCTACTTTTTTGAGGGGACTTTCATTTCTGGGATTATAGGGAATTAAGGCCCGGGAAAAATGGAAGTCATGGAATAACTTTCCATATAGTTCAGCAGAATCAAAAGCAGAATCCCCAAGAAAAGTATCCGGATGAAACTTAGGATGGAGTGAAAAGTAGTCACTGAGCACAGGAATAAGAGCGGAAGCATCCCCTACCGATTTATCTTCATCTGGAGAATCTGTTTTCTTTTCTACAGAAAGTTCAGGATGAGAAGCTTTGAAATCACTGTCATCAATAAAAGCGATATGTCTCACGATCCCTAATCCGTTAGTAAGGATGGCAAATTTGTCGGCGTAACAGAAATGCCCATTGATATACATTTGTTTGGCATCGGGACAGGAGGCAGCCTGAGAGGGCATTAGACCGTAAGCCATCTTATAGGGATCGACATCCGGTTTATCTTTATAGAAAACCTTAAGCTTTTTAATCAGAGCATTCAGAGTTTTTGGATTGTTTTCCGTAACATAAAGTTCGATGCCGGAGGTATCAAAAGTCAGCATGTGAGAAAGGGCCGAATCAATTAATTGGCAAATGGGTTCGGTGTAATCAACCATTCGTTGAAACATAAGCTCAATGTAAGGCTCAAAGTCATGCTTAAAACGCGACATTAAAGAAGCATCGGGAACTTTAGAAAAACCGCAGAAATCTCTTAATTCTTTGCATAGATGTAAAAAAAGCAGAAGGAGGGAATCCGTAGGGATGGAAAAAATCTTCTGAAGAATGAAAGAGGTAAGAAATCCCTGCAACGGATACACTCGCTTTCGACCGATGGAAAGATAAAAAGCTGTAAGGAATTCCGTAGGAATAAATTCATTCAAGTCGAAGTGTTCTGACAAAAGTGAAAAGAAAGAAGGAGGGTCATCGATGAATGTATTTTGACAGTCTGAAAAAATGTCGCTTAAAGAAATCTGGTGGTATTTAGTAGTCATAAATTTTCTCCTCTCCGGTGAATGGAATGTGTTGGTGTCGTTACCTATATTTTACCACTGGAGGAGAGAAAATTTATATAAATCAATAGAAAAAAACAATAAAATCAAGGGTTAACAGCGTTTGTAAAACGCCTAAATACTTTTCGTAAAAGGAGATAAAACTATGGCAAATCCAGTTGTAACCATCACCATGGAAAATGGTGATGTAATGAAAGCAGAACTTTATCCGGAGGTCGCTCCCAACACAGTAAACAATTTTATCAGCCTGGTAAAAAAAGACTTTTATAACGGACTGATCTTCCACCGTGTAATCAATGGATTCATGATCCAGGGCGGATGTCCGGACGGAACCGGAATGGGCGGCCCTGGCTACAGCATCAAGGGTGAATTTGCACAGAATGGTATTGCAAACGATCTTGCACATACACCGGGAGTTCTCTCCATGGCAAGAGCCATGCATCCAAACTCAGGCGGAAGCCAGTTCTTCATCATGCACAAAGCAGCTCCTCACCTTGACGGAAGCTATGCTGCTTTTGGCAAGATCACAGAAGGAATGGATGTGGTAAACCGCATTGCAGAAGAAGATACCGATTACAGTGACAGACCTCTTGACGATCAGGTAATGAAAACTGTAACCGTAGAAACCTTTGGCGCAGATTATCCAGAACCGGAGAAATGCTGATCCTCTGACAGATAAGCACTGTAGAACAAAGCCGGTACGTTTCCCCCTTATATGCGGGAAGCTGTACCGGCTTTTTCTGCGATAATTATTTATTATGTAATATACTAATCTTCAAAAGTCATAACCTCTCCATCCAGAACAGCAAAATACAATTCCCTGTCTTTTTCCATCCGGGCTCTTCCATTGGTTCCTTCCGTAATAGCTTTCTGAACAGCATCTACTTCATCCGATGGGATCAGAAGCTCCAGAACCACCTTATCTGTATACTCACTGTTCAGGATAGGAATACTTCTTTCTCCTGCAATGTACTGGATCTTGCCGATCCCTGTATAATCTGTAGTCACTTTCAGAGATATCCCCCGCCGTTTCTCAATGATACGGCTGGCTGCAAGTCCCTCCTGCACAGCCTTTGAATAAGCACGTACAAGTCCTCCTGTACCCAAAAGAACTCCTCCAAAATATCGGGTGACTACCACTGCCACATTATAAATATCCTCTCCAAGGATTACATCCAGCATGGGACGTCCTGCCGTTCCTGACGGTTCCCCTGCATCACTGCAGCGAGTATATTCGCGATTCAACCCTATGGAATAAACAAAGCAGTTGTGACTTGCATCCCAGTATTTTTTCTTCATTTCTTCCAGAAAGGCCATAACTTCGTCCTCTGTCTTAACCGGACGCACAGTAGCAATAAATCTGGATTTTTTTTCCACAATCTCCCCTGTGCCGCCCTCCAGCACAGTCTTATATGTTTCCAGCATATTTTCTCTCCTAATATGAATATGCCTCCTGCCTTTCCCGGCAGGAGGCGTGATATTTTTCTGATTTTAATTATACGGAAGCCCCGTAAATATGTCAATCCCTGATAACGAAGGAGCAAAATATCCTTCTCAAATTCTCTTTGATAAAAAAAGTTCTGCCGGCTGTTCATATCCTGGAATATCTATAATAAGACTTCCGCAGTCCTTATATCCTATTTTTCGGTAGAAATTCTGTGCCCCCTCATTTACCTGTGTAGAAGTGAGAAGCATACCATATCCCCTGGCTTTCATCTCCGTTTCCCAATATTCCATCAGTCTTCTTCCATATCCCTTTTGATGATGATCACAGGCTATATACAGCATTGTACAAAATGGTATGCTATCCCAGAAAAGATTATATCTAAGCAGACCAACAGGCTCATTGTTATCTGACAAAATATAACCCCTTTTATTATAAACTTTATCTTCAAATTCCTGTTCCGGTAAATGTCTGTCGAGACGGTACCAAAATTCTTTATCATCCATGTTCACATTTCTTATTTTAATCATGAATATACCTCTGTAATTTATGATCATCTTTTCGGTTCATTATCTATGAAAAACAGATCACTTTATTTCCCATATACCCAGCATTTCTCTATCTGCGGTTCCAGTCTGTCATACTCCCACTTTTTCCCGCTGTTGCCCCTGCTGAAAGGATCGTTAATAATCATCTGGCTGCCGGTATGTCCCCGGACCACGATGAAATGCCCGTTGTCTGTAAAGTCTCCCGGTCCCATGGCGCAGATGATCAGCTTTCCTTCATCCAGTTCTCTTTCCATTTCCGGCAGGCTCATATAGGCAAACTGTGTTACCTTAACTCCATATTCCTTTGCCATATCCTCCATAAACAGCCAGGAGGTTCCTTCGCCCTCTACATAATAGCCCTCCTCCATGGCCCGTCCTGCCAGCAGATCCGGAGTAAGGCTTTTGTCCCGGGTGATACTGTAAAGGACCATGGAAAGACAGGTTGGACCGCATCCGGAAATTCCTATGTTCGACTGTCCGTAAGGAACATATCCCCATCGTTTGTCCCACTGTATAAAAAGCGGCACATCTCTCCTGCTTTCAGACAATGTGATACCGCCGGCTGCCTCTGCCGGTGCAGTCAGGCAGGTCACTGCAAAATCCAGGATCTCTGCATTCCGTTTCAATGCATTCAAAAAATCTACCGGGTATTTTTCTTTATTTTGGTTAATCTGATCCCAGAGCTTCTCCTCTCGTGTTTTTTCTACAGGAGTGACTTCTACGACCACTGCCTTTGGAGGAACAGAGGTCTCCTGAAACTGCCATTGTCTGCGCTCTCTCTGCAGAAAAATCCCTGCTGCCGAAAACAGAAAAACGGAAACTGTCATAATAACTCTCCGATTTCTTTCTTTGATCCTGTTTTCCACAGCAGGGCTTCTTGGACGGTCATTTCCACAAGAACCGGATTTATTCCTTTTTTTCAAAGTATAGTCCCCCTTGCCCGATTTTTTATTTCGGTCAAAACTGTATTTTCTCTTTTGTATAACAATTATACCATAAAAACGCCCCCTGCTGTAATTTTTATTCTCACATTCTGCCGCAGAGAGTGTTTTCTTCTATAGCGGATATGGAAATTACAATATTTTTGAATTTTTCTGCTATACTAAATATGAAGTTTTTATTTTGGGGTTTATTTACGTTTTTTTATTTGATATAATAAAACGGATTATAAAGGAGGAAAATCATGAATTACGGTAAAAAATCAGTCGCAAAAAAACGAAATTCTCTGATTTCCCGTACAGCCATGATGGGGAAACGTGCACACGTTTCTTTTATCAGAGTTCTTTTTGTTTCTCTGATCACTTTATGCGTGGTCGTAGGCTGCATAGGGATCGGTGCATTTCGAGGGATCATAGACAATGCTCCAGATGTAGATGATGTAGACATTTCACCGCTGGGGTACGCAACCTTCCTGTATGACGGAGACGGAAATCAGCTGCGCAAACTGACTGCTCCCAGTTCCAACCGTCTGCCGGTCTCTATTGAACAGATCCCGGTAGATCTGCAGCATGCAGTAGTGGCTATTGAGGACGAACGTTTCTACGAACACAATGGTATTGATGTAAGAGGTATTCTCCGTGCTTTCGTAAAAAACATCAGTTCCGGAGGCCTTTCTGAGGGAGCCAGTACCATTACACAGCAGCTTCTGAAAAATAATGTTTTTACTAACTGGACCAACGAGTCTACCTGGCTGGAACGTTTTACCAGAAAGTTCCAGGAACAGTTTCTTGCAATCCAGATCGAGAAAAAGATCAATGATAAAAATGTGATTCTTGAAAACTATCTGAACACCATCAACCTGGGAGCCGGAGCTTATGGTGTACAGGCAGCTGCAAGACAGTATTTTAACAAAGATGTATGGGATCTGAATCTTTCCGAATGTGCAACACTTGCCGGAATCACCCAGAATCCTACACAGTTTAACCCTATCGAACATCCGGAAGCCAATGCCAAAAGACGCAAAGAGGTTCTTAATCATATGCGTGATCAGGGATACATCTCTCAGGAGCAATATGAACAGACCCTCAGTCATGACATTTATTCTGAGATCCAGGCAGCCCAGGCGCTGAACGCAGAAACTGCAGATACTATCTACAGCTATTTTGAAGATGAACTGATCGACCAGGTCATCAGCGATCTGATGAACATCAAAGGCTACACCAGAACCCAGGCTCAGAACCTGGTCTACAGCGGCGGACTGAAAATATACACTACACAGGATCAGGCCATCCAGAATATCCTGGATGAAGAATATGCAAATCCGGAAAACTATCCGCAAAATGTACAGTATGCCCTTGATTATGCACTGACTGTCCAGAACCCTCAGGGCGAAGAGGTCAATTACAGCAAAGAAATGCTGCGGCTTTACTTCCAGAATGAAGATCCTGAATTCGACCTTCTGTTTTCCTCACAGGAAGAAGGTCAGGAATATGTAGACAGATACAAACAGTCTATTCTGGCAGATGGAAGTACTGTGATTGCAGAACGTGTAAATTTCGCACCTCAGCCTCAATCCTCCATGAGTGTCATCGATCAGCATACAGGCTATGTAAAAGCCATCGTAGGCGGACGCGGAGAAAAGACTGCCAGTCTTACACTGAACCGCGCAACAGACACCACCAGACAGCCTGGTTCCACATTTAAGATCGTGTCCACTTATGCTCCTGCACTTAATGAAAAGGGGATGACCCTTGCCACAACCTTTGAAGACGAACCTTATAATTATCCAGACGGATCTCCTGTAGAAAATGCATCCAGATCCTACAGCGGAACCACAACTATCCGCAGGGCGATCCAGAATTCTATTAACGTTGTAGCCGTAAAATGTCTGGAGGAAGTAACTCCGGAACTTGGTCTTCAGTACCTGGATAATTTTGGATTTACCACCCTTGCCCATGGCACGGAGGCAGATACAGATGAAGACGGAACCGTATGGACAGATGCCAACCTTCCTATGGCTCTTGGCGGTCTGACTCACGGTGTTACCAACATTGAGCTTTGCGCCGCTTATGCAGCCATTGCAAACCAGGGTAATTATATCGAACCTCTGTATTACACAAAGATCCTCGATCATGACGGAAACGTACTCATCGAAAAAAATTCTGCAGGACGCTCTGTGATCAAAGAAAGTACTGCATGGCTTCTCACCAGCGCCATGGAAGACGTTGTAAATTATGGTACCGGTACTGCCTGCCAGCTGGATAATATGACTGTAGCCGGAAAAACAGGTACTACTGATGATTACAACGACTTGTGGTTTGCAGGTTACACACCATATTATACATGTACTGTATGGTCGGGATTTGATAACAATGAAAAACTCCCGGATGATTATTCCCGTGAATTCCATAAAAATCTGTGGAAAAAAGTTATGACCCGCATTCATGAGGGACTGGAAAACAAAGACTTTGAAATGCCTTCTACCGTAGAAAAAGTAAGCATCTGTGCCGATACAGGACTGCTCCCAAGAGCGGGCTGCTCTGTGATCACAGAATACTTTGATATCGGTGATGTTCCGACAGATTACTGCGATCAGCATTTCTACGAACCAGAACCAATTCCGGAATACATCTACGATGAAACTGAAATTCCTGAACCAACTATAATGCCGGAAGATCCTAATGCTGACGGCAATGTTGAGGATCCCAATGCTGGCGGTACCGAAGATCCTAACACAGGAGGCGGTACTGAAGATCCTAATGCAGGAGGCGGTACCGAGGATCCTAACGCTGGCGGCGATGGCGGCGGCGATAACAACGGCGGTGATGGCAGCGGCGGCGACTGGAATGAAGGAGAATGGGAAGTATATTATCCTCAGTAAGTATAAAAAGGAGATTTCCAAAACAGGAAATCTCCTTTTTTATACTGAAATCCAGGTTATAAATTTTCCATAAATGTGCTTTTCTTTCTATTACAGTACCATTTTTGCAGCACCATAAATGCCGGCATCATTTCCAAGGCTTGCGATCACAATCGGAACCTCTTTACATAAAGAGAACGCGTACTCTTTATAGTGCTTTGTGATACAGTCGATCAGAGACTGTCCTGCCTTAGATACACCGCCGCCGATAACAATCGCTTCAGGGTCTACAACTGCTGCAAATATTCCAAGAGCCCCTCCAAGTTTTTCCCCTACTTCATCCATCACACGGCAGGCCAGGGCGTCTCCTGCTTTAAAAGCATCCAGTACATCCTTTGCTTCTATCTGCTCCATATTTCTCAGAACACTTGCCTCCTCAGAAGCCGCAAGTGCTTTCTTTGCAAGGCGTACGATTCCTGTTGCAGAAGAATATTGTTCCAGGCATCCTTTATTTCCACAGTTGCAGCTTTCTGTTTCTTCATGGCATACATTTGCATGTCCAATCTCTCCGCCAGCTCCATGATGTCCTGCAACAATTTTTCCCTCTACAATGATACCGCCGCCTACGCCTGTTCCAAGCGTTACCATAATCACATTCTGAGAACCTGCCGCAGCACCTTTCCAGGCTTCCCCAAGTGCTGCTACGTTTGCATCATTTCCAGCTTTTGCCGGAAGTCCGATCAGCTCACTGAGTTCTTTAGCTACTGGTTTAAATCCCCAGTGAAGGTTTACTGCACAGGCAGCTTCCCCATTGCTGTTGATCGGTCCCGGGATACCGATACCAACACCTGCTACATCTGACTTATTAATACTTTTTTCTGTAATCTTTGCCTTAATCGCCTCTGCAACATCAGGAAGAATATGTGCGCCCTCATCTTCCGTTCTTGTGGGGATCTCCCACTTGTCGACCAGAGTTCCGTCTGTCTGGAAAAGTCCACATTTTACAGTAGTTCCTCCTACATCAATACCAAAACAATACATGATATTTCCCCTTTCTCTTTTTATTTTTCACGTTTTTTTGCAATATTGGCCTGCACACGTTTATACAGTTCCTCTGCTGCATTATAGCCCATCTTTTTCTGTCTGTGGTTGACAGCGGCAGATTCTACAATCACCGCCAGATTACGTCCCGGACGGATAGGCAGGGAATGGCAGACGATCTTGTTGCCCAGATACTCTGTATACTCCTCTGTAAGACCAAGACGATCATATTCCTTATCTCTGTCCCATTCCTCCAGTTTGATAACAAGATCTACAGACTGCGTATCTTTTACACTTTCTACACCAAACAGAGTCTTAACATCAATAATACCAATTCCACGCAGCTCAATAAAATGTCTTGTGATATCGGGCGCGGAACCTACCAGCGTTACATCGCTGACCTTACGCAGTTCTACCACATCATCGCTGACAAGACGATGTCCTCGCTTGATCAGCTCCAGAGCAGCCTCGCTTTTACCGATACCGCTTTCTCCGGTGATCAGGATACCCTCACCATAAACATCCACCAGAACTCCATGGATGGAAATGCAGGGAGCAAGCTGTACTCCAAGCCAGCGGATGATCTCTGCCATAAGACTGGAAGTTGTTCTTTCTGTTACAAATGTAGGAACATTATATTTAATGGCAAGATCCAGCATATCCTGCGACGGTTTTGTCATGGTACTGAAAATTACACAGGGAATCTTACTGGAAATAAAACGTTCGTATTTCATCAGACGCTTTTCATCCGGAAGCTGCATCAGATATGTGTACTCTACATATCCAATGATCTGAACACGTTCATTGGCAAAATGTTCCAGGTACCCGGTAAGCTGCAGTGCAGGACGGTTGATCTCTGCAGTCATGATCCTCTTGTCTGACAGGTCGATCTCCGGAGTCAGATTCGTAAGATTCTGCTCCTGCACCATCTTTGTCATCAATACACCTTTCATATGTGTGTTCTCCTTTTTTATATATTAGCGGCACAAATTACTTTGTGTTACTTGCTGTCTTTCGGCTGCGCAGGCGGATGAAAAAAAAGATATACCTGCTGCGCGCTTGCTGCATTCATAGACTCTGTTTCCGTCAGCTCCTCCAGAGAAGCATCCCGGATCCCTTCCACAGACCGAAACTTCCGCATCAGTGCTTTCCTTCTTCGTTCACCGATCCCCGGTATATCATCCAGAATCGAATGGACCTGTTCCTTACTGCGGAGAGATCTATGATATTCTATTGCAAAACGATGAGCCTCATCCTGGATCCTTGTGATCAGACGAAAACCTTCACTGTTTGTTTCAATTGGAATTTCCACATTATTAAAATAAAGTCCCCGGGTACGATGATGGTCATCCTTCACCATACCGCAGACCGGAATCTGTATTCCAAGCTTCTCCAGAACTCCCAGGGCAATATTTACCTGCCCCCTGCCTCCGTCCATCAGAAGCAGATCCGGCATTCTGGCAAAGCTGTCAAATTCTCCATTGCTCTCATGGGTAAAACGCCTGGTAAGCACTTCTTCCATACTGGCATAATCATTTGGACCCTGAACAGACTTAATGCGGAATTTACGATAATCACTTTTTTTCGGGCGTCCTTTTTCATATACGACCATGGATCCCACAGACTCAAAACCACTGATATTTGAAATATCAAAGGCCTCCATCCGGATGATATCCTGCAGCCCCAGCCATTCCTCTACTTCATGGACGGCTCCTATTGTCCGTCCTTCTTCACGGCGGATACGCTCTCTGTCTTTATCCAGAACCATACGGGCATTTTCTCTGGCAAGCTCCACCAGCTTCTCCTTTGTGCCCTTTTTGGGTACCAGGATATGGACTTTTTGCTTTCTCCTGGAGCTGAGCCACTCTTCGATCACCTCACGGTCTTCCACATCTGTCTGAAGCATAATCTCTCTGGGAATAAATGGTGTCCCCGCATAAAATTGCTTCAGAAAACTGGACAGCACCTGTTCTCTGGTGTCGCCTCTTGCAACCCTCAGATAAAAATGATCCCTTCCAATGATCCTGCCGCTGCGCATAAAAAACACCTGCACTACGGCATCCTGCTCTCGAAGATCCAGGCTTTCGTCCATTGCCACAGCAATAATATCTCTGTCTTCTTCTCCATAAGCAGTGATCTTCTGGCGTTCCCCGATCTTACGGATGCTCTGGATCAGATCACGGCACTCTGCCGCGTCCTCAAACTGAAGCTCCTCAGAAGCTTTCTGCATCTTATCCGTCAGCTGGTCAATGGTTTCCTGGAAATCTCCATTTAAAAAGCGAAGAACCTTCTGGATATTTTCCCTGTATGCCTCCTGTAGCACATTTCCCGTGCAGGGACCGGTACACTGCTTCATGTGATAATAAAGACAGGGGCGGTCTTTTCCACAGTCTCTGGGAAGTGTCCTGCTGCAGGAACGGACCTGATACAATTTTCGTACAAGCTCTATGACGTCTTTTACTGCTCCCCCGCTTGTATATGGTCCAAAATATCGATTTTTGTCCTTTTTCATCCTTCGCGCAAAAAGCACCCTTGGATAAGCCTCCTGAACTGTCACCTTGATAAAGGGATAACTTTTGTCATCCTTCAGCATCGTATTATATTTAGGTCTGTGCTCTTTGATCAGATTACTTTCCAGTACAAGTGCTTCCAGCTCAGAATCTGTAATGATATATTCAAATCTTGCAATGTGGGTGACCATCTGCTCGATTTTGGCACCTTTGTAACGGCTGCTCTGAAAATACTGCCGTACCCGGTTTTTAAGGCTGACAGCCTTTCCCACATATATGATCTCATCCCGCTCATCGTGCATCAGATATACGCCCGGCTTGGCGGGAAGTTTTTTCAGTTCTTCCTCAATCAGAAACATTTTCTGTATCCTGCTTTTCTTCTGATACGACCTCTTCGATCGCTTTCACATCTTCCGGAAATACCAGATCATTCAGGTCTTCCGGAATATCCATTCCTCTCTCCACTGCCCGGAAGATCTTCATAAATTCTTTTCCGGTAATAGTCTCTTTTCGGATCAGATATTCCGCGATCTTATCAAGAGCTGTCCTGTGACCGCTTAAAAGCCGCTTGGACTCTTCGTAGGATTCATGAAGAAGCTTCATTACCTCATGGTCGATCTCTGTTGCCGTATCATCACCACAGTTTAATACAGCTCTTCCGGAAAGATACTGATTCTCCTGAGAAGCCAGTCCCATAAGCCCGAATTTCTGCGACATGCCATACTGGGTGATCATAGCTCTTGCAACCTTGGTAGCCTGTTCAATATCATTGGCAGCCCCTGTCGTTACAGTGTCAAAAACAATCTCCTCCGCAGCACGGCCGCCCAGATATCCAACAAGCATTGCTTCCAGTTCTTTCTGTGTGTTAAGGAATTTTTCTTCCTCCGGAACATGCATAACATATCCCAGTGCCCCCATAGTACGCGGAACAATGGTGATCTTCTGCACCGGCTCCGAATCTTTCTGAAGGGCGCTGACAAGAGCATGTCCTACCTCATGATAGGATACGATCCGTCTTTCCTGTTCGCTTAAAATGCGATCTTTCTTTTCCTTACCTACAAGGACCACTTCCACTGATTCCAGAAGATCCTTCTGGGATACCGCCCTGCGGCCATTTTTTACTGCAAGAATTGCAGCTTCATTTATCATATTTGCAAGATCAGAGCCTACGGCACCGGATGTAGCCAGCGCAATGGCATCCAGATCTACCGTCTCATCAAGAAGCACATCCTTGGCATGCACTTTCAGAACCTCCACACGGCCTTTCAGATCCGGGCGATCCACGATCACACGACGGTCAAAACGTCCAGGACGGAGAAGTGCCGGATCCAGAACCTCCGGACGGTTGGTTGCCGCAAGGATCAGAAGCCCTTTGGAAGTGTCAAATCCATCCATTTCTGCAAGAAGCTGATTCAGAGTCTGCTCACGCTCATCATTTCCGCCGCCGTAATGAGAATCACGGCTCTTTCCGATCGCATCGATCTCATCAATAAACACGATACAGGGAGCATTCTTCTTAGCTTCCTCAAAAAGATCGCGGACACGAGACGCACCTACACCTACAAACATCTCCACAAATTCCGAACCGGAAAGAGAGAAAAACGGTACCTTTGCCTCTCCGGCCACCGCTTTTGCCAAAAGAGTCTTACCAGTTCCAGGAGGACCTACAAGCAAAGCACCTTTGGGAAGTTTGGCTCCGATAGCCGTATATTTTCCTGGATTATGAAGAAAATCCACAACCTCCTGGAGAGATTCTTTTGCCTCATCCTGGCCGGCCACATCCTTAAAGGTAATGCCTGTCTCCTGCTGGATATATGCCTTTGCACGGCTTTTGCCCACACCCATAACACCGCCGCCTTTATTCATACGGCGCATAAAGAACATCAGCATTCCAAACATAAGAACTGTAGGAAGCAGCACACTGAGCAGCATGGAAAGAATCTCAAGCATAGCGTCCGGCTGTTCATACTGAAAAATGATCCCTTTGCCTTCCAGCCGGGCGGTAAGGGCATCGATATTCTCCATCTGATTTACACGATACTGCTTCTTCTCAAAGGAATCATGAAGCTTCGGTTCTACGGTCAGCACACCAGACTGCAGCGTTACTTCTTTTATCTGATCCTTTTCTACCATTTCAATAAATTTGTCATAGGTGATCTCACTGGTAGCACCATTTCGCATTTCTGTGATAAAGCTCAGGCAGATCAGTGTCACCAGAAGACAGAGTAAAAATGCCAGCAATGACTGGCGGTTTTTATTTGACCCTGGTTTTCCGGGTTCATTACGGTCCGGCCTGTTCCCATCCGGACGGTTTTCCATATGATCGTTCATTCTTTTCCTCCTCTACTGTCTTCTTTATTATAAAGAGATTTCCTCCATAAATCAACAGAATTAGTCTGTTTAAAAAAGTTTTGCATCCGTCAGTTGTTCGTAGTATACTATCAGCATGAGTAAGGCAGAATTTCTGCCAATGACGTGAATCGGGAAAGGAAAAAATTATGAAGACAGGATTTGATAACGGGAAATACCTAACCATGCAGTCAGAACATATCCGTGAAAGGATCGGCAAATTCGGCAATAAACTTTACCTGGAATTTGGCGGAAAACTTTTTGATGATTTTCATGCATCCAGAGTCCTTCCTGGATTTGAACCAGACAGTAAGCTTCGCATGCTGATGCAGCTCAGTGATCAGGCGGAGATCGTCATTGTCATCAGCGCTGCTGATATTGATAAAAACAAAGTCCGCGGGGATCTGGGGATCACCTATGATGAAGATGTTCTCCGCCTTATTGAAGTTTTCTCCGAACGTGGACTTTATGTAGGAAGTGTCTGCATCACCCGCTATTCCGGACAGGAAGGCGCCGATCTTTTTAAGAACCGGTTGGAAAAACTCGGCATCCGTGTATTTGTTCATTATAACATCCCCGGATATCCCAGCAACACCTCCCTTATTGTAAGTGACGAGGGTTACGGTAAAAATCAGTATATCGAGACATCCAGACCATTGGTCGTAATCACTGCCCCGGGACCGGGAAGCGGTAAAATGGCCGTGTGTCTCTCTCAGCTTTATCATGAACACAAACGTGGTATCTGTGCCGGATATGCAAAATTCGAGACCTTCCCTATCTGGAATATTCCGCTGAAACATCCGGTCAACCTGGCATATGAAGCAGCCACAGCAGATCTGAATGATGTAAATATGATCGACCCCTTCCATCTGGAGGCCTATGGAGAAACTACTGTCAATTATAACCGTGACGTAGAGATCTTCCCTGTACTCCAGGCAATGTTTGAAAAAATCATGGGTGAGTGCCCTTATAAATCACCTACTGATATGGGTGTCAACATGGCCGGGAACTGTATTGTAGATGATGAAGTCTGCAAAGAGGCCTCTCGTCAGGAGATCATCCGCCGCTATTATAAAAGCTGCGATGCTCTTGTATCCGGTACTGGCAAAGAAGAAGAGGTATGTAAGATCGAGCTTCTCCTGAAGCAGGCTCATGCCTCCCTGGAAGACCGCAGAGTTGTCACTGCTGCTCTGGATATCGAAAAGCAGACAGGCGCTCCTGCAGCTGCCCTGGAACTTCCTGATGGTGAAATCATTGACGGAAAGACCTCTGATCTGCTTGGAGCATCTTCAGCGCTGCTTCTCAATGCACTGAAGGAACTGGCAGGAATCGAGCATGCTCACCATGTGATCTCTCCGGAAGCTATCCGTCCTATCCAGGAGCTGAAGACCAGATACCTGGGAAGCAAGAATCCCCGTCTCCACACAGACGAAACCCTTATTGCACTTTCCGTCAGCGCAGCAAGCAATCCGGAAGCCGGACTGGCGCTGGAGCAGCTTCCCAAATTAAAAGGCTGCCAGGCCCACACATCTGTCATGCTGTCCTCCGTGGATATCTGGCAGTTCCGAAGACTTGGTATTGAGCTGACCTGTGAACCAAAATTTGAAAAAAAGAAAAAAGATGATGACGATGATAAATAAGCTCCATAAGAAAACCTCCGGAGAATTTCTCCGGAGGTTTTCTTATTTATTATTCATCATAGCCATTAGGATTTTTACTCTGCCAGTTCCAGGAATCTGCACACATTTCTTTGATACCAAACTCTGCTTTCCATCCAAGTTCTCTTTCCGCCTTGGATGCATCCGCATAGCAGGTAGCGATATCGCCTGGACGACGTGGTTTGATTACATAAGGAACTTTCACGCCTGTTGCCTCTTCGAAATTTTTTACGATATCAAGAACGCTGTAGCCTTTTCCGGTTCCCAGGTTATAAATATTCAGTCCTGATTTATCTTCAATCTTTTTAAGCGCCTTCACATGACCTTTTGCCAGATCCACTACATGGATATAATCTCTTACGCCGGTTCCATCCGGAGTGTCATAATCATTTCCAAATACACCAAGTTCTTTCAGCTTGCCAACAGCAACCTGTGTCACATAAGGCATCAGATTATTGGGAATACCGTTTGGATTCTCTCCAATAGTTCCGCTCTTATGGGCACCGATAGGATTGAAGTAACGAAGAAGAACCACATTCCATTCCGGATCTGCCTTCTGAATGTCACTTAACACCTGCTCCAGCATGGATTTTGTCCATCCATAAGGATTCGTGCACTGTCCTTTTGGGCACTCTTCTGTGATCGGAATGATAGCAGGATCGCCATATACCGTTGCAGAAGAAGAGAAAATAATATTCTTCACGCCGTGTTTTCTCATTACATCTACCAGAGTCAGTGTTCCGGCAATATTATTTTCATAATATTCCCATGGTTTTGCTACAGATTCCCCAACAGCTTTCAGGCCTGCAAAATGAATACAGGAATCAATATCCTCTTTTTCAAAGATTTCTGTAAGAGCTTCCCTGTCAAGAATATCTGCCTTATAGAATTTCACAGGTTTTCCTGTGATCTTTTCCACACGCTCCAGACTTTTCTCACTGGAATTACTTAAGTTATCCACAACAACAACTTCGTATCCCGCATTTTGAAGCTCTACAACTGTATGGCTGCCGATATAACCGGCGCCGCCTGTAACTAAAATTGCCATGATCTTGTCCTCCTCTTCAGGTCTTCTTATGGTTCGTTACCAGTATTCAGTATATCACTGCCTGTATTTTTCTACAATAGCTTTCATCTGAGGAAGTTTTTCTTCCATATCTGCCACCAGTTTAAACTGTGTACGGCAGCGGTCCAGATTATGTCCTTCTCTGTGGATCTTAAAGTAGTGATCTCCTTCCAGATAATCTGTCAGGAAACGCATACCACATTCAAATGTCATAAGGATCGCACCCATAGGAAGCATATTCAGTTCAATATCCGTAAGCGCTCCGGCACATCCCTCAATGAAACCTTTTGTATAAACTTCATAAAGATGAAGATCACAGGAAACTTTGCTGAGATCCGGCTCATCCTCTGCGCCTGTACTTGCACCAAAGCGGATAGAATCACCGAAGTCATTCACGGAAAGTCCCGGCATAACGGTATCAAGGTCGATCACACAGATTGCTTTTCCGGTCTCGTCATCGATCATGATATTGTTCAGCTTTGTATCATTGTGGGTAACACGAAGAGGGATCTCTCCCTTTTCCTGCAGATCGCAAAGAGTATGAGCCAGTTCCTCACGATCCAGCACAAATCTGATCTCATCCTGAACATCCTTTGCACGGCCTTCACTGTCTGATTCCACTGCCTCTTTAAACTTGCGGAAACGATCTACTGTATTGTGGAAATTCACAATTGTTTCATGCAGGGTTTCTGCCGGGTAGTCTGCCAGCAGTCTCTGAAAATGTCCGAAAGCAACTGCGCTCTGGTAAAAATCATTGTCATCCTTTACCATGTCAAAGCTTGTAGCATCTTCAATAAAAAGATACACTCTCCAGTATTCACCCTCTGAATCCACATAATAAGGGCTGTTTTCCTTATCATTTACAATATTTAATGTCTCTCTTTCAACATCTCCGCCGTTTTCCTGGATTTTTTTACGGAGCCATGATGTAACGCCGCTGACATTCTCCATCAGCTCTACCGGCTTCGTAAAAATGCTCTTATTCATTCTCTGGAGGATAAAGCGTTTATCCTGTCCGTCCGATGTACGGACAGTCAGGCGATAGGTATCATTGATATGTCCGCTTCCGTATGGAATACATTCTACTACCTCTCCCGGAAAGTCAAATCTGCTTATTACTTCTTTCTGAATCGCATTCACTGTTATCTGTTCTCCTCCCATAAATTCTGCGGGTAAAGTCCCTGATCCTTCAGATTCTGGATAGCAGCCATAACAACTGGCTTATCGTCTTTATAAGTAACACCATACCATTTGTCTTCGGATTTCAGTACTTTAACAGTCGCCTTGTTTTCGTGAAGAAGTTCATCCACTACAAAAGGCAGAAAATATTCGCACTTCAGCGGATTTTTATTTAAATTCTCATTAAGGAATGCTGCAAAACGCTCTTTCAGTTCTGTAAGGATGCTTGCAGAAAATCCCCACATGTTCATTGAAACTGTACTTCCTTCCGGCAGCATTGTCCATGTTGCACCATCATCCTCTGTATACGCTGTTCCGCCATCGTGTTTTTCAATGTGGGTACGTTCATTGATCTTCATAAGATGATCGTTTTCATCTGTCACACAAACGCCTCTGGCAACATGACCGTTGTCTGTAAGAGTATTCTCCAGCTTGTAGCCTACCATCATATATCTGTAAAGATTTTCCTCATCCTGGTTTTCTGTAAGGAAATCATATGCCATCTTAAATGCATGGCTTCCATAATAATCGTCTGCATTGATCACGGCAAATGGTCCGTCCACCTCTCCGATGCAGCTTAATACCGCATGTCCGGTTCCCCATGGTTTCACTCTGTCAGCAGGTACTTCATATCCTTCCGGAATATTATGAAGATCCTGGAATACATAAGCTACCCGGATCTGCTTGCTGAGACGGTCGCCAATAGCTTTTCTGAAATCTTCTTCGTTTTCTTTTTTGATAATGAATACTACCTTCTCAAATCCGGCTTTCACAGCATCATAGATGGAAAAATCCATAATAATGTGCCCTTCTTTGTCAATAGGATCGATCTGCTTCAGGCCGCCGTAACGGCTTCCCATACCTGCTGCCATAACTACTAATACTGGTTTTTTCATGATGTTCAGTCCTTTCTTAATCAGCCTTTGATTCCACCTGTAACACCGCCGATGATCTTCTCTGACAGGAATACATAGAGGATAAAGGTAGGCAGGAATACAATGATAACCGCTGCAAACATACCAGCCCAGTCACCTGTATACTTCATAGAGTTGATCATTCCGTAAAGTCCCGGAGCTACCGGTTTCAGCTTATCGGAACTTGCAAAGATCAGTGACAGGAAGTATTCGTTCCAGATATTGATAAAGTTAAAGATTGTTACTGTTACAATACCTGACTGTGCCATTGGAAACATGATCTTCCAGAAAGTTTTCATTGGAGGACATCCGTCAATGGCTGCAGCCTCTTCGTAGGTTTTTGAAATGTTGCTGAAAAATGTCAGCAGGAAAATCGTCGTATAAGGTACATTGATTCCCACATACAGAAGGATCAGCGTTCCTTTTGCCAGCGGAATGTTGTTCAGGATTCCCATACCGGAAATAATACTGAACAGCGGAAGAACTACCATGATCGCCGGAACACCCATAGCAGATACGAAGCTTGTCTGGATGAATTTATTTGCAATAAAATCAAATCTGGACAGTACATAGGCTGCCGGAGCGCACACCAGGATCAGTGCAACACAGGAAACTACAGAATATAACAGAGAGTTTCCAAAAAATCCTGCAACACCGGATCCGTTCCATGCCTTTGCATAGTTTTCAAAATGAAGTCCTGTTTCAAATTTCAGAGCCTTACCCTGGAAAATTTCGGCAGTTGTGGAAAAGCTGGCGCAAAATACCCAGCCCAAAAGTACAACTGTAAAAATAACCCAGAGAAGAATAATTATGTATCCAGGTGCCAGCTTCAGCTCTTGCTTCAGATTAAACGGGCGACGCGGCTCCTTTTCCTTTGACTTTGCCATAGCAAGCACCTCCTAAAATTCTAAATCGTCGTCTTTGATTGCTTTGTTACAAATAGTGAATATAAGTACCACACATAAGCTCAGGAGAACACCGATAGCAGCTCCAAGTCCGGAGTTACGTTCAGTTACTGTATTTCCTCCGCCGAAGATCTGCATGTACATATATACATAGGGCGTAATAGTCTGTGTATCTGCCGTTACGTTAGAGAACAGCTGTGACCATACGAAAAATCCTACAGAACTTACAGACCACATAGTGATGTTTGTTTTAAACACACCCTTCAGAAGAGGAAGAGTCATATAGCGGAACTGCGCCAGCTTATTGGCGCCATCAATGGTTGCCGCCTCATAGTATTCCGGGCTGATACGTTCAATACCGGAAAGCCAGATCAGCATGTGATAGCCTACCATACCAAAGCAGTAAGCTAGCAGCAGCGCCATGAATTTATGTTCATTATCCAGCCACTGTACTTTTGCCAGACCCTCCAGATGAAGCGCCTCAAAAAAGCTCTTAAGGAGTCCAAATCTTGGGCTGTATACATACTGAAGCCACATAGTAGCCAGGGCAACTGCACTTACGATATTCGGCATGTAGATAATAGCACGGAAGAATTTTTTGCCGCGGATTCCGCTTGTAAGGATCGCTGCAAAAAGAAGTGACAGGGACATAACGATCAGGCCGCCAAAGAACCAGATACGGAAAAGATTATAACATGCGGTGCGGAAAAGACTTGTGTTGATCAGTTTTACATAGTTGTCCAGACCGACAAAGCTCCACAGGTTCATAGCATCCGTAACACCTTCGATTTTGAAGAAGCTCATGAGAATGGTCTTCAGTATCGGATACAGAAAGATTCCCAGGAACAGAAGTACTGCCGGTGTCAGGAATACCACGATCATTGTTTTATTTTTCTTCAATATGGTTTCCTCCTCTTTTATTTCCCTCAAAAGAAAAGACGGCGGCAGCGTAAAAACGATGCCACCATCTCTGCTCTGCTTATTTTATTATTTAGCAGCTTCCTGCATTGCAGCTACAAATTCGTCTGCTGTCAGGGAACCAGCCATCAGTTTAATGAAGTTCTCTTTGATAACCGGAGTCATATCTACGTTTGTCTCAACGCCTGCTGCCCATGTGAAACGGCCTGTGCTCTGCTCGATAA
>USDN01000040.1 GCA_900553515.1 uncultured Blautia sp.
CCGGCGGGCATTTTTTTACCCTCGGGTTCTCCAAACCGAGAACTTTCCTTTAATACAAGAAAAAGGCAGCCGGAATCTCCGGCTGCCCTGCAGTTTCATTATTATGATTTATTTCCCGAGCTTACGCTGGATGGCTTTTACGATTTCCATGATCGGAATGATCAGGACTGCAAGTCCAAGGGCGATCAGGTATTCGGTAAAGTCGATCGGTGTAAACTGGAATGCTTTTGCAATAAACGGAACCTCGATAACAACAGTTGTCAGGATCAGAGATACCAGCATTGCACCATAAAGGAATACGTTATGGCTGTTCAGTTTGAATATGGAACCACGGCGGCTTCTCATATTTAGGGAATGGCAGATTTCCACCATAGAAAGTGTAAGGAATGCCATTGTCGTTCCGTCAGCGCTGTTTACAAATTCCCATACACCGGACTCGATTCTGTGTCCTACCAGATAAGAGATCATTACCAGGATGGTAACAACTGCGCCCTGGAAAAATACATCAAATCCCATTCCTCCGGCAAAGATTCCTTCCTTCGGATCACGGGGTTTCTTTTTCATGATATCGGATTCGCTCTTTTCAAGTCCAAGAGCCAGCGCCGGGAAGCAGTCTGTGATCAGGTTGATCCAGAGAAGGTGCACCGGCTTCAGGATGGTAAATCCGATCATCGTGGAAAAGAAGATTGCAAGAACCTCTGCCAGGTTGGAAGCAAGGAGGAACTGGATGGCTTTACGGATATTTGCGTAAATACGACGGCCTTCTTCTACCGCAGAAACGATGGTAGCAAAGTTGTCATCTGCAAGAACCATATCTGCAACGTTTTTGGTAACGTCTGTTCCGGTAATACCCATACCTACACCGATATCAGCGCTCTTGATGGACGGGGCATCGTTGACGCCGTCACCGGTCATGGCGGTGATCATGCCTTTTTTCTTCCATGCATTGACAATACGGACCTTATGCTCCGGCTGTACACGGGCATAGACGGAAATCTCTTCTACTTTCTTTTCAAAATCTTCATCGCTGATCTCATTTAACTGTGCCCCTGTAATCGCCTGTGACGGATCGGTCAGGATACCAAGCTCCATACCAATGGCTACTGCCGTATCCTTATGGTCACCTGTGATCATAATCGGACGGATGCCGGCTTCACGGCACTCTACGATCGCAGCTTTTACCTCCGGACGTACCGGGTCGATCATACCGGAAAGGCCAAGATAAGTAAGCTCCTGCTCCAGAAATTCCGGTTCTGTGCTTTCCGGCATCTTGTCCCACTGACGGCAGGCGCCGCAGAGAACACGGAGTGCTCTGTCAGCCATAGACTTGTTGCTCTTCAGAATGGAGGCGCGTACCTCTTCTGTCATAGGTACTTTTTCTCCGTTTACCATTGCATGGGTACAGCATTTCAGCACTTCATCCGGCGCACCCTTGGTAAACTGGATAATCTTGTGATCCTTTGTTTCATGAACTGTGGACATCATCTTTCGGAGAGAATCAAAAGGCGCTTCTCCTACACGGACATATTCCTCTTTCAGCTGTGTCTTGATCATGCCGTTTTTGGCTGCATCATTGACAAGAGCACATTCCGTCGGCTCTCCTACCGCTTCTCCTGCATCTGCGTCATACTCAGCATCGGAGCAAAGAGCCATTGCTGTTTCCAGCGCTTTTTCATCATCTGCCACATGCTCCACTACCGTCATCTTATTCTGTGTCAGGGTTCCTGTTTTATCAGAGCAGATGATCTGTGTACATCCAAGGGTTTCTACTGCAGTCAGCTTACGGATAATGGCATTTCGTTTCGACATATTTGTAACGCCGATAGAAAGCACGATGGTGACAACTGCTGCCAGTCCTTCCGGAATCGCAGCAACTGCAAGAGAAACTGCAACCATAAAGGTACTGAGGATGGTGTCACTGCTGATTCCTGCACGAAGAAGTCCCACTGCAAAGATCACAATGCAGATGCCAATTACGAGAACAGTAAGGATCTTACTGAGCTGATTCAGTTTGATCTGAAGAGGTGTTGCCTCATCCTGTGCCATAGAAAGTGCTTCTGCAATCTTACCCATCTCCGTTTTCATTCCGGTTCCGGTAATGACCATCTTTCCACGTCCATAAACAACCGTGGATCCCATATATGCCATGTTTTTACGATCACCCAGAGGAACGTCCTTCTCACCGGCATCCAGCTTCAGAAGACCTGCGATCTTATTTGCCGGAACCGATTCTCCGGTAAGAGCCGCCTCTTCAATCTTCAGACTGGCAGATTCTATGATACGTCCGTCTGCCGGAACTGCATCTCCTGCTTCCAGAAGAACCACATCTCCGGGAACCAGCTCGTCACTTTTCAGAACAGTAACTTTTCCGTCTCGGAGAACCTTACTGGTTGCGGCTGCGATTTCCTGCAGCGCTTCAATGGCAGCTTCCGCCTTGCTTTCCTGTACAACACCCAGAACAGCATTGATCACTACTACAGAAAGGATAATGATCACATCTGCAAAGGATTCTCCTTCATAAAAAGCAGTGATTCCGGATATGGCAGCTGCAACGATCAGAATAATGATCATAGGGTCTGCCAGTTCTTTCAGGAAACGCTGGATCAGAGATGTTTTTTTGCCTTTTTCCAGTTCGTTTTTTCCATATCTGGAAAGACGTTCCTGCGCTTCTCCTGTAGTAAGTCCCTCCTGAGAGGAATTCTGTTCTTTCAGAACTTCTTCTAAACTTGACAAATATTCTTTCATATTGCCTCCGTTTCTGTGCAGCCAGACCTCAGGTCCTGCACGGTTTTTATTTTGATGACAGACTCCGGAAAAATTTCCAATGTCTTTATGAATGGGATGAGGGAATAAAAAAGAGACTTATCCAGGGACTACTCCCATAGATAAGTCTCGCTGTTTCAAACAAAACCAGACCCACGGCCATGATGTTGATTCTGTTACGCCATTATGGTGTCAGCTACTCCCTTACATCCTTTTTTCATTGCTGTTATTATGCACCTTTTTATTTCAAAATGCAATGACTTTATAAAAATTTAATGTTTACAGAAAATGCTGGTTATTTTCAGCAGCGGTTTCGTTTGTTCACAAAATAATTCAGGATCCCGCCGCCCACAATAATCACGAGGGCAACGCCTACCACTCTTTTGGCTGCCTCCTGAGGAAGCTGCCCTTTAGAACCAATAGAATCCGCATAAAACAGCAGTGTATATTCTACTTCATGAGGTGTTCCCATGGCTGTGGTATCCGCAATCACTTCTACTGGCTCGTCCATGGCCAGAATCGGGATTTCAAATATGGAGTTCATCTCTTCTTCATTAACAGGAAGATATTTTTCTCCATCTACGATCATATAGTCATAATTGGAACTGCTCCACTGAAGTCTGGTAAACGCTCTGCCGTCACGTACGATCAGGACAGTAGGAGAAACCACACCTGCCTTACCACTTCCGCCTTCCAGGTCTACCTGAATAGAGTATTCCCCATCTTCCATATTCATTTTCACTCCCGAAGATTCAGACTGGTCAGCCTCTTCTTTTCCTGATGTTTGTTCCTTTCCTGCGTAAACCGGATCTGCCGAAAAAGCAAGCATTCCGGCTATAACCAGAAACACTGCGCTTTTTAAAACCAGTGTAAATTTATTTTTCATTAAATCTCACCTCATTCTGCATTTTTTCTTTCTGCCCTCGTTCCAGGAACTGATCATAAAGGTAAGGATCACAATTCTGAATATCATTCTCAAAAATGGCGATATATTCCTACACCAGATACAAGCCTCCCTTCCCGGGTACCGGCTACAGCAGCGGTGCGGCAGCTTTTGCAATAAAGCCAAGTACCCGGCGCTTCAAAGGTTCTGACCGGATCATATCCACCGTGATCTCCCGGCATTTTTCCTGGGTAAGTGCAAAATCCTCTTTAATCTGAGGAATACAGTCCGTTCCCCACATATAGGTAGCACACTCAAAATGATGGTACAGACTTCGGTAATCCAGATTAATCGTACCCACAACAGCTTCGCGGTCATCACATACGAAAACTTTTGCATGGATAAAACCAGGTGTGTATTCATATATTTTTACACCGGATTCCAATAAAGATTTATAGTGTGTCAGCGCAAGCGCAAATGGAATGTACTTATCCGGAATACCAGGAAGAATGATCCTTACGTCAACCCCTCGTTCAGCTGCATATTTCAGTGCATTTTCCAGTTCGCCGTCCAGGATCAGATACGGTGTCATTATATGTATATAATTCTGAGCCCGGTTCAGCATGTCTATATAAACCTGTTCTCCCACCTTGTCTCTGTCAAGAGGACAGTCGCCATAAGGCATGACAAAACCGTTTTCAGCCTGTGGTGCAGCCGGTATGTTCAAAAATCTGTCAAAATCTGTTTCCTTTTCATCCAGATACCACATGTGCAGGAACATCCTGGTAAAGCTGCTGACCGCCTCACCCTGTACCATTACTGCAGTATCTTTCCAGTGGCCATATTTTACATAGGTATTAATATACTCGTCCGCCAGGTTGATGCCTCCATTAAAAGCAGTCTTTCCATCAATGACCAGAATCTTACGATGATCCCGGTAATTATAGTGTGTGGATACAAACGGTTTGATGGGTGCAAACATTTTACATTTGATCCCCAGCTTCTGAAGTCTCTTCGGGTAATCATGAGGCAGTGTGGACAGCTCGCAGGTGCCGTCGTAAAGCATTCTCACATCTACTCCCTCTTTTACCTTTCGCGCCAGGATCTCCAGGATCTTGCCCCACATTTCTCCTTCATTTACAATAAAATATTCCAGAAAAATAAAATGCTCTGCCTTCTCCAGCTGGATCAGCATTTCACGGAATTTATCCTCTCCCAGAGGAAAATAGGTAACAGAAGTATGATCGTATACCGGATAGCATCCACTGCGGCGCACATAACGGCAAAGGCCTGCCGCCCCGGGATCTGCCTTCTGCAGTTCTTTTTCTGTTTCCGGATCCTGCGAAAGAGAGTTCTCCGTTTCTTTATTCAGTTGGGCATAATGATTTTTCAGTGCCCGGTGCCCTACATCCTTCTGCGTATAGAGAAACAGAAGGGCGCCGAACACAGGCAGAAGCATAACTACTACCAGCCAGGTGATCTTGGCTGTCGGATCCATGGAACTATTTAAAAGATACAGTACCATAAACACAGTGAAGATCACAACTCCGCCGTAAATATGAGGCAAAAACTCTTCAAACCAGTGGAAAATACTGAACAGGAACAGAACCTGCACAGCAAGAAGGACAAGGATCAGCCCGGAACGGCTGAATATCATCCTGAGGATTCCCTGCCGGCCCTTTTTCAAAAGACGCAGCCCGGTTTCTTTGGTATCTTCTTTCATTTTATCAGGTACTCCTTTCTTAAAGTAATGATCTGTCCATAGAATCTTCTATGTAAACTATACTATTATAACATGTATAAATTCATAAGGCCAATGCTTAATATTTTATTTTCTGTCCTGATATGGTATACTAACAAATACAGCAGTTATATTAAAATGACTGACTCAGAAAGGGAAATTTTATGGCATTTATCAGTGTTTTTAATGTGCTTGGGCCGGAAATGATCGGTCCTTCCAGTTCTCATACAGCCGGAGCCTGCTCCATAGCGCTTCTGGCTCAGCAGATGGCTGACAGCCCCATCACAGATGTAGAATTTACATTATATAATTCTTTTGCCCAGACTTATAAAGGACATGGAACAGATCTTGCTCTTCTCGGCGGGGTCATGGGATTTTCGACAGATGACAGACGGATCCCCAATGCCTTTTCTATTGCAAAGGAACGGGGTATTTCCTACAAATATATCGAAGCCGATCCGGACCCGGATATTCATCCTAATACAGTAGATATCCATATCACCTGTTCCGGCGGACGTTCTTACACCGTACGGGGAGAATCTCTTGGCGGCGGCAAAATGAGGATCAGCAGGATCAACCATATCGATGTTGATTTTTCCGGAGAATACAGTACGCTGATCATCATCCATTACGACCGCCCGGGAGTTCTTGCCCATATCACAGGCTGTCTCAGTGAAAAAAATGTCAACATCGCTTTTATGAAGCTTTTCCGGGAAACAAAGGGAGATATCGCTTACAGCATCATAGAATTTGACGGTACCCTGCCGGAGGATGCAGAAGCACAGATCCTCCGGAACCCTGATGTTCAGGATGTGATCTTTATACCAATTCAAAGGAGAATTTAACACATGGATTTTAAGAATGCACAGGAGCTCCTTGAGCTTTGTAAAAAAGAAAACTGTACTATCTCTTCTATTATGAAGAAAAGAGAGTGTCTCCTTTCAGAAACCACGGAAGAAGCCATTACAGCCCAGATGGACCATTCCCTGAAGATCATGCGGGAATCTGTAGCCGCTCCTATCAATTCTCCAAAAAAATCCATCGGAGGACTGATCGGAGGGGAAGCGCAGCAGATCAACCGTCATCGCCTCAGCGGAAATTCCATCTGCGGCCCGGTTCTTTCAAAAGCCATTGCCTACTCCATGGCTGTCCTGGAAACCAATACCACTATGGGACTGATCGTCGCAGCGCCTACAGCAGGCTCCTCCGGTGTCCTGCCCGGTCTTTTGCTGGCGCTTCAGGAAGAATATCATTTAAGTGATTCTGCAGTGATCGATGCTCTTTTTAATGCAGGCGCTATTGGATATCTTGCCATGCGCAACGCTACGGTAGCAGGCGCTGTGGGAGGCTGTCAGGCAGAGGTTGGTGTTGCTTCTGCTATGGCTGCATCTGCCGCTGTTGAGCTTATGGGCGGAACACCGGAGCAATGTCTCCACGCTGCTGTTTCTGTTCTGATGAATTTCCTTGGACTGGTATGCGACCCTATCGGTGGACTTGTAGAATGTCCCTGCCAGGGACGAAATGCCGCCGGTGTGGCAGTTGCACTGACCGGAGCCGAACTGGCATTAAGCGGAGTAAAACAGCTGATCCCCTTTGACGAAATGCTTCTTACCATGTATCAGGTAGGGAAACAGATCCCGCCCGGACTTCGGGAAACAGCACTTGGGGGATGTGCTGCTACACCAACCGGAAAGAAATTGGGGTGCAGCATCTGTCATAAATAAAGAGGAGCCACTATGATAAAAACAGTCATCTTTGATATTGATAATACACTTTATGACTATGATAAAAACCATATTCTGGGGATGAAGGCTCTGACTGATTACTGCCAGTCTGAATTTGATCTGAATGAAAAAGAGGCCCTTTCCTGTTACCATCAGGCTATGGATATCACCAACCGGCGGATCGGAACCGACACTGCCGCCATCCACAGCCGGATGCTGCGCTTTCAGTGCATGACAGAGCTTCTGAAACAGCCGCTGTTTCCTCATGTAGAAAATATGTATCATGCCTACTGGGATACACTGGTCGACCATGCGGAGCCCTCTCCCGGAATCCGGGCTTTGATGGAAGAACTGAAAAACCGCCATATCCGTATCGGTATCGGAACGGATATGACGGCCTCTGTTCAGTATAAAAAACTCCTGAAGCTGGAACTTGCCCCTTATATTGATTTTATCGTTACCAGCCAGGAGGCCGGTGTGGAAAAACCCCATCCTCATTTTTTTGATATCTGTCTGGAAAAAGCAGGATGCCTTCCGGGAGAATGTGCTTTTGTGGGCGATAACCAGAAAAAAGATGTAAAAGGTGCCCTGGATCATGGAATGCTGGGCATCTGGTACAGCCAGGAAAAAGAACCGGAAGGAACGTTTGATTTCCCTGTAATCGCTTCCTATACAGATCTGGAAGGATTTCTTTGTCTGCTTAAACAGGCTGTACTCCGTTAAACACCTTGATATGGTGAAGGACATTTTCGTAGGTTCCCTGCACCATAGCCTCATTAAGTGAAAAATAATTGTGTTTTTCCGGTGTCTGCAGATACTCTTCTGCTCTTTTGACCAGACGATTGAAGCTTGCCGTAGCAATATTTACCTTAATGATACCAAGGGAAATGGCCTTCTGGAAATCCTCATCTGTAATTCCGCTTCCGCCGTGAAGCACCAGAGGAAGATTTGTATTTCTGCTTATTTTTTCCAGAACATCAAATGCAAGTACGGGAGCTGTAGGATAGTTTCCATGGGCATTTCCGATTGCTACGGCAAGTGCATCGATTCCTGTTTTTTCGCAGAATATTTTTGCATCCTCAGGATCAGTGCAGCGTATTCCATGATCCGTGCTTCCGTCCTCGCTTCCGCCAACCAGACCCAGTTCTGCCTCGACAGTTGCCCCATACTCTGCTGCAATTTCAACCACCTCTCTGGTCCTTTTGATATTTTCTTCAAAGGGAAAAGAGGAGCTGTCATACATAACTGACGTAAAACCAAACTCCAGAGCTTTCTTTACTGTTTCCACGGTCAGTCCGTGATCCAGATGTACTGCAACATCCACCTTTGCTTCCTTTGCCGCTTGGACCATCATAGGTCCCATAAGCGCAAGCGGGGAATGTTTCAGTCGGACTTCCGCAATCTGAAGGATAATTGGTGTTTCCAGTTCTTCTGCTGCCTGAACGGCTCCTTTTACCATTTCCATATTTCCCACACTGAAAGCGCCAACTCCTCTGCCTTCTGCTTTTGCCTGCTGAAGCAGTTTATTCATTGTTACCAATGCCATAATCATCACTCCTGTCTGACTTATTCAATGTTATCCGCAGCATTTCGATAAATACAAAAGCTGCTGCCGCAAAGACTGCCCCTGCTGCAAAAACATATCTCATTCCATTTTCCCCAACATTGATCATCCTGGTAAGAACCGGAGTCCCAAAGGTAGCGATCACAATTCCCAGCATGACAAACCCATAGTTTTCACCTGCATGCCGGATACCAAATACCGAACTTGTAAGAGAAGGAAAGCTCCCCATAATTCCACCATAGCAGCCATAGATCAGGATCACCGCTATGGTAGCTCCGTAAGAATCGGAAAAACATAACAGTATCATGGCCGCTGCTGCAATGACCAGAACCCCCTTGACACATACGATTCTTCCAACTTTATCTGCAAGAGAAGGCAGCACCAGCCTGGTCAGGGCATTTACCACTGATCCGATCATAACGGAACTGACAGCCGCCGCTGCAGGTATCCCCAGTTCAAGCTGATAGCTTTGTGAAATCGGGGAAATCATAAAATATGAGATCAGTCCAAACAACATGGTCGCAAGAAGAAAATAGAACTGTTTCGTACGAAGCATTTCCCCGGAGGTATACTGTCTGCATGTGCTTTGCGCTTCCGCCATACCCGTCTTTGCAGTCTCTCTGTTTTCTTCAGGAGATGCAAAAAACAGGCTGCTCAGGATCCATGCCGCAGCCATAAGGATTCCTACAGTAAGAAGTGTGGCTTTTGGTCCTTCTTTCTCCAGAAGCTGCCGGCTCAATGGAGCCATAAAAAGCCCGCATAATCCGTTGGCAGTGACCACAATCCCGGATGCAAAACCTGTTCTGTCAGGGAACCACTGCTGGGCGGCCGCCAGTATCACCGTATACATCATTCCCTGTCCAAGCCCCTGCATCACACCATAAGTCAGATACATAGGAATCGGAGAAGAAACCAGAGAAAATGCTGACATCAGGATTCCGGCAGAAAGCAGTCCGCCGCCCAGAATCAGAACCTTTCTTGGACCGAAGCGGTTCTGCATACGGCCTCCCAGGATATTTCCAAAAACAAAAGCGCTCAGTGCCAGATAAAAGCACATAGCCCCCTGGTCCTGGGTCCATCCGGTGCCTTCTGTTACATAAGGCTGGTAGATGGACCAGACGTGGGGAAATCCGGTAAAAAATATCGCAAAGGCACCTGTGAACATCATCAAAAACCGCTGTCTTTTCTGTGTCCCTGCTGTTTTCATATATGTACTCCTTTTTATTACCAGAGATTTCTGTACATTTCTTTTACATCATCCTCTTTAATATCACGGATCGTATTCTGAGGACTTCCGCTTTCCATTGCGTCATGTGCCATTTTGTCGATCACGTCAAAGAATTCTTCTTTCTGGATTCCGTATTCTTCCAGAGTTGGGGTCTCCAGCTCTTTTGTAAGATCTGCCACTGCCTGAAGGAATTTTTCAGCAGCAGTTTTGTCAGAATCCTCCCCGTCAGCAGCTCCGATGGCTCTTCCCAGATCTCCGAAACGATCATATGCTCCCTCCAGAGCGAAGCCAAGGCATACCTTCATCAGCATGGCATTGGAAAGTCCATGTGCCACATGGAAGAGTGCGCCGATGGGACGGCTCATTCCATGGATCAAGGTTACTGAAGCGTTGTTAAAAGCAATTCCTGCTTCAAGAGCTGCAACAGACATTTCCACTCTTGCCTCTTCATTTTTTCCATCATGGAATGCAGTCGGAAGATATTTAAAAATACGTTTTACCGCTGACAGAGCAAAAGTATCGGAAAGTGTCTGTGATTTTCTGGATGTATATGCTTCCACTGCATGACAGAGCGCATCCAGTCCGGTAGCAGCTGTGATCTTCGGAGGCGCAGTCATAGTAAACTGCGGGTCGATCACTGCCAGTGCAGGCATCAGGACCTTTCCCTTTAACAGCATCTTGATATTATTTACAGTATCTGTAATGATCGTAAACTGTGTTGCCTCGGATCCGGTTCCTGCGGTAGTCGGAATGGCAACCATAGGAGGCATTTCCACATCAATGACTTTACCCATATAATCACAGATGCTTCCTCCGTCTGCTACAAGAGATCCGATGGCTTTCATGGAGTCGATAGGGCTTCCACCTCCAAGAGCTACCAGAAAATCGCACGCTTCCTCTTTATACACTTTCAGACCGGCTTCGATCATTTTGTCTGTAGGTTCTCCTGTGATCCCGGAATAGATCACATATTCAATTCCCTGATTTTTCAGGGCAGCTTCAACCTTTGCACAGTTGCCAAGATCAATCATTACATTATCTGTTACGATCATTGCCTTTTTTCCAAGTTGTTTCATGGAAGCTTCTGCCATATCCAAAGCTCCTGCGCCGGTGATGATCTGTCCCGGTACGATAAATTCTCTTGCCATAGTCTTTTCCTCCTTAAAACTGTGCGTCATGAAGCCATGTATAACGTTCGTCTTCACAACGGTCTGTCTGAAGCCATGGATTTCCATCAATATGACGGATCATCCAGCATGTATACATCTGAAATCCCGGTGCTACCGCCTGAGGATGCAGTTCTCCTCCCGGAATCGCAGAAAAACTGTTGTTTACACTTTTAAAAACCTGATCTCCTACAAAGCTTGCCCCGAAGCCCTCCGGTCTGTCAAATTTAAACAGATATGTTTCCGGCTGGGGATGTCTGTGGGGAAGATAGCCGGACCAGTTTCCACGGTCATTTAACACTTCTCCAAGTACCATATTGGATTTCGGTGAAATATCATGGTCAAAAATCGTATTTACCCGACGTTTTGCAACATTCCCGAATTTCCCTACGCTGGAATAGCCCCACGGCGCGTCTTCCGGCGCGTAAAGCCGGCTGTCAAAGCTGTTTTCATTTTTTGTGCACTGTACCAGGATCTCTGATTCCTGTTCAGCTATAACCTTTATTTCATGAGAGCCGGATACATGAACGCACCAGGGTCCCTCTGTAAAGACATTTTTTCTGCTTACTGTTTTTTCGGAATCGTCCCACTGATATGTGATCTTTCCGGAAAGAAGAAGAACTGCTGTTTCCTCACCTTCCCGATAAAAAGATCTCTTCTCTCCTGCTGCCATACGATACACACGAATATCCATCATCATTTCACTGTATTCATTGTCATAGGTCGTCAGGATCATTTCTCCTTTTTCATCAAATTCCGGGTATCCAAAAACCTTGCCCATTCTGATACCTCCCTTTCTATCAATAATCTCTTGCCGCTCTTCTGCCTTCCATAACGCCTTCGCAGGCCTCTCTTACGGATTCTTTTGCAGAAGTCGTTGCAATTCCTACGTTCCACCAGGACTCATATCCGTCTGTCATAGTCTTCGGAATCACCTTCAGATCAAAAAGACAGGCTTTTGTCTGTTTTTTGGCATCTGTAAGAGCTGCTTCCAGTTCTCCAATGGTTTTGCAGGTGTATGTTTTTAATCCATATCCTTCACCGATCCTGGCATAATCTACCGGGATCAGATCTCCGCATGGCTTCTTACCGTCTGTATAACGGAATTCTGTTGCAATACTTCCGATTCCATGATTCATCTCAAGATTATTGATACATCCGAATCCGCAGTTATCAAACACCAGGATGTTTACTTTCTTACGTTCCTGCATGATGGTCATGATCTCGCTGTGGAGCATCTGGAAACTGGAATCTCCCACTACACAGTAAACCTCATTGTCAGGTTCCGCAAATTTTACTCCAAGAGTAGCGGCCACTTCATAACCCATACAGGAATAACCGTATTCTGCATGGTATCCGCCTCTCTTATCTGTTGTCCACATTCTCTGCATACAGCTTGGAAGGGATCCTCCTGCGGTGATCACAGTCGCATCTTCATCAATAGTTCTTCGAAGTGCTGCAAGCGCTGCTGTCTGAGTGATCTTTCCATCGGTGAGCTTTACAAACTCCGGAATGGTTCTTGGATCTCTTGCCTTGATCATCGGCTCAAAATCATCACCTGTATACTGGATGCTGCCAAGACGCTCCATTTCTTTGTCCCAGATCTGCTTTGCCTCCTGGATCTCTGTGGTATATCCGGATCTGTAGCCTTTTTCACGAAGCATATCTGCCAGCGCTTCTACGGTTGCTTTTGCATCTCCCACAGCTTTTACTGCATCCATCTTGTACGCGTGATATCTGCAGTTATTAATGGTAACAAATTTTACATTTTCGTTTTTATAAAGCCATTTGGAGCTTGTGGTAAAATCAGAAAGTCTGGATCCAATTGCGATCACCACATCTGCATCTCTTGCAATCACATTTGACGCATAAGTACCAGTAACACCAATTCCCCCAAGGCAGTAAGGATCGCTGGATTTACATGCACTCTTACCTGCCTGTGTTTCGCCAAATGGGATATGGAATTCATGACAGAAATTTTCAACGGTTTCCCCTGCTTCAGAATATTTTACTCCGCCGCCTACGATCACAAGTGGTTTTTTCGCCGCTGCAATAACCTCTGCGATATCTTCCAGTTCTTCCTGAACGGCTGCTGGTCTTGTGATTCTGTGTACACGTTTCTTAAAGAAATATTCCGGGAAATCATAAGATTCACCTTCTACATCCTGGCAAAGGGCGATGCAGCAGGCTCCTGTTTCCGCCGGATCTGTCAGAACTCTCATGGCATTAATCAGAGCTGTCATGATCATCTCCGGTCTTGTGATACGATCCCAATATTTGCATACCGGCTTAAATGCATCATTTGTTGTGACTGCCAGGCTGCTGCTCTGTTCCAGCTGCTGAAGAACAGGATCCGGCTGGCGGGAAGCAAAGGTATCTGCCGGAAAAACAAGAAGAGGGATATTATTTACTGTGGCTGTTGCACAGGCAGTTACCATATTGGCTGCTCCCGGACCTACAGAAGATGCACAGGCAATGATTTTTTTACGATTGCTCTGTTTTGCAAAAGCAATTGCTGTATGGCACATTCCCTGCTCGTTTCTTCCCTGCAGTACTCTCAGCTGTCCCGGATCAGAGTCCAGCGCCTCTCCAAGACCTACTGCAATCCCGTGTCCAAAAATGGTGAAGAAACCTTCTACAAATTTCGTTTCTTCTCCGTCCATTTTTACATACTGATTATCAAGAAATTTTACAATTGCCTGAGCTACTGTCATTCGGATGGTCTTTGTCATAATATGTTCCTCCTATACTCTGGCGATCATTTCGCCGAATTTCTCTTTTTCTTCTTTTATAAATGCATGTACTTCTTCCGGTCCCGGAAGGGAATCGGAACAGTTGTTGCTCCTTACCATCATAGATGCCTCTGCGGATCCAAATTCCAGGCAGTCAATGATCTCCCAGCCCTGATAGAGTCCATATAAAAATCCTGAGCCATAACCATCGCCTCCGCCAAAGCCTTTGCGTGCTTCTACAGGAAATGGCTTAATGCTGAAGCTCTGTCCGTCGCAGGTATAGGCAGTTGAGCCTTTCATACCATGCTTGATCACAACGATCTTTGCTCTGCAGGACTGCCAGTAAGCCGCGCTTTCTTCATCCGTCATACCTGGTCTGATCAGTTTTTCTGTCAGATCAAACTCTTCTCTGGAACCCATGATGATGTCAGCTTCTTTTGCTACCATTGAATAATAGATTGCAATCTCATCTGTATTTTTCCAGTTGTATTCACGGTAATCAATGTCAAAAATAATTTTGGTATCATTTTTCTTTGCGAGCATCACTGCCTTCAGTGCCGCTTCACGGGAAGGACTTTCTGCAAGTGCCGTGCCGGAGATCAGGATCGATTTCGCTTCTCTGATGTAATCTTCATCAATGTCATCTACATGAAGCTGCAGGTCCGCGATCTTGTTTCTGTACATCAGGATACTGCTCTCCTTTGGAGAAAGCATTTCTGTGAATGTAAGACCCAGCTTTTCTCCGTTTGTGCATCTGGTGATATGAGAAGTGTCAATGCCCTGTTCCTGGAAATATTCTGTCACAAAATCTCCAAACTGATCGTCTGATACTTTGCCGATAAATCCGGCCTTCATTCCATGATGTGTCACGCCGACTGCAATGTTGGCAGGTGAACCACCGACAAATTTTTCAAAGGTATGTACCTTTTTCAGCGGTTTAAACTCTTCTTTTACCTGGTCGTTGTATGCAGGATTGAAGTCGATCGCTACTCTACCCAGTAATATGAGATCGTATTTTCTGCTTTCATCGAATTTAATATATTCCATTTCCTACCTCCACTTTTTATTCGCGTTCATTGCGTGCTTTTTGATTCATCTTTTTGTGTTTTTATATTAGCACGCTTTATTAGTGCGTGCAATATGTTTTTCGCACTTTCTTTGTTTTTCTATATTTTATACAAATAAAGCTTCCTTTATTTGTGTAAAATCCATAATCTCTTTCGATTTTTGCCTATAATCGAAATATTTGTCAAACTTTTTCTTACGATTTCATCACGTAAAAAGGCACGCGTGCTTTTGCGTGCCTTTTTCGTTATTCTGTACCTGTAATCTCAGCACTATAAAACTCCGGCAGCTTCTCTTTTGGTCAGTTCTTCCATAATTGAACTGTACTGTTTATCAAGATGATAAAGAGAAAGAGTAACCACTGCTGCTCCCGCAACAATCATCGGACCATACTTATAAACATTTACAATCATATCAAGTGCCGCCTGTGGCTGGACCGCTGTTCCTCCTGCACTACTCACATATCCCGCAGCTGCAAGAAGCCCGGTCATTGCCGCAGATGCCACGCCGGAGCCTACCTTTGTCCCAATAGAGCCTCCGGCAAAGATCATACTCTCCTGACGAAGATGTGTTTTCCACTGTCCATATTCCACTACGTCTCCGATCATACCGAACACACCTGCATTTAAAGGAGCCAGACCGATTGCTCTTACGATACAGCTCATGACCATCCATGAAAAACTGTATGGATTCATAACAAAAATAATCTGTCCGATCAGAGCTACTGCAGCTCCCGCAAGCGCTGTATTTCTCTTCCCATATCTCCGGATCAGTGGTGTGCAAAGGAAAATACATCCCACAAGGACCAGCGTTTCCATCAGATAAAGTGCACTGTACATCCAGGTATCATTATGGAATATGTATTTACAGTAATATGGAAGAATCGTACCTGATATACCAAAAGAAACGCTCTGCAGCATCCACAATACCAGTACAGACCAGAAATACTTATTGTTTACAAGTGCCAGAAATGACTGTTTCAGCGGAACTTTTCCTGCTTTTTCTGCTGCCTCTATCACAACTGTTTCTTTGCATTTCAGGAAACAGTTGACTAATAAAAGGAGAGCTACTGCTGCCCATATGGCCATAGTCTTGATCCATGCTGCCTGGTCGTCGCCAAACAGCTTCACCAGAGGAAGCGTGCAGGTAACTGCCAGGATCCGGCCCAGAGGAGAAAGTCCCATTCTTACAACACTGAGCATGTCTCTTTCTCCGGATTCTCTTGTCATCATGGCAGACAGGCTTCCGTAGGGAAGGTTGATAGCTGTATAACATACTGTTGTACAGAAATTATAAGTTACAAACAGATAGACTGCCTGTACCAGACCTGTTGTTCTGGGCACGGTAAACAGAAGTACTGCTGACAATGCATATGGAACACTCATCCACAAAAGCCAGGGTCTTGATTTTCCCCATTTTGATTTTGTGTTTTCAACGACCACCCCCATGATCAGATCTGACACGCCGTCAAACAAACGGGAAACAAGCATTACCATACCTACAGTTGCAGGATTTATCCCGACATAATCTGTATAAAAAAGTGTGATCAGCGTACCAATCATGCCAAAGATCACATTACAGGCAACGTCTCCTCCTGCATAGGAAACCCTGATCCCCCATCCAAGTTTTTTATGATTCATATTATTCACCCCACAAAAGATACCTTCTCTGTCTTTTCTTTAAACTGTGATCTCAGAAATTTTTACCGGACGGTGTTCTTCCAGAGATTTCTTTGCGGCAAGCCCCATTCTTACCGGCTCCAGTCCATCCATTACACCCAGAGGTGTCTCTGTATCATTTACAATGGCATCGATAAAACATTTCATTTCTTTTACATAAGCCCCCATATATCTTTCCAGGAAAAAGTGAAGTGGTTTTTCCCCTGTAATACCCTGAGCATTGCTGATCACGGCTGCAGAAGCGGTATCATTTCCTGTTGCTGCCATTCCTTCTGATCCAAATACCTCTGCTCTCTGGTCATATCCATATACGGCTTTTCTGGAATTATCGATCACTGCGATGGATCCATTCTCCATTTTCAGCGTGATCACCGCGGTATCTACATCTCCTGCTTCTCCGATTGCAGGATCTACCAGAACAGCGGCTTCCACATAAACTTCCTCTGCGTTGCAGCCTGCCAGAAAACGTACCATGTCAAAATCATGGATGGTCATATCCAGGAACATTCCTCCGGATACTCTTACATATTCAGCACATGGCGGCTCCGGATCACGGGATGTGATCTTGATCACATGAGGATCCCCGATCTTTCCGGAAGCAACTGCTGCCTGTACCGCTTCAAAGTTATGGTCAAATCTTCGGTTAAATCCCACCTGATATTTGACCGGATGCTTTTCCAGTGCATCCATGACATTTTTGATCTTATCTATATCATGATCGATAGGCTTTTCACAAAAAACATGTTTCCCTGCCTCGATAGTTTCCACAGAAATCTGTGAGTGTGTATCTGTTGATGAGCAGATCAGGACAGCGTCAATCTCCGGATCTGCCAGGATTTCTTTATAATCCTTTGTCACTGCTTTTACTCCCATATTTTTTGCCCACTGTGCCGTCTCTTCTGTCATAAACGGGTCTGCCAGAAGCTTCACCTGCGCCTCCTGAACCTGGGTGCAAATGCTTTCTACATGAACTCTTCCAATTCTTCCTGCTCCGATAATTCCAACCTGTACCATAATAACTTCTCCTTTTTTATGATATATTTTTTATAATCCTGTTTTTTCTGCAATAAACTTTCTTGCTCTGACGGCATACTCAAGCGGGTCTGCCTTTGCCGGATCCTGCTCGGCTTCTACCAGCATATATCCTTCATAACCGTTCTCCTCCAGAACCTGAAAGATCGGTTCAAAATCAATACAGCCATCTCCAGGTATGGTAAAAGCGCCCTGGCGAACCCCTTCCAGAAAGCTGAGGTTTTCTCTGCGTACCTTCTCCACAACTTCTCTGCGGATATCTTTCAGATGCACATGTCTGATCCTGTCTGCATATTTTTTTACCATTTCAAGCGGGTCTGCACCACAGTATGCAAAATGTCCGGTATCATATAAAAGACTTACATACTTAGGATCTGTATGCGCCATCATTCGCTCTACTTCATCCGGATTCTGAACCACAGTACCCATATGGTGATGGAAGATAAGGTGGATTCCGTATTCTTCAAGAGCAATTTTTCCCAGTCTGTTCATCCCTTCACAGAATCGTTCCCATTCCTGGTCGTTCATCACGTATTTGTGGCCGAATATCGGTGTTTCCTGCTGTCCCTGTACGCTGTAGCTTTGCTCTGACGCGCCAATGATCTTCGCTCCCATTGCCTTCAGAAAATCCAGCTGGGTACGAAATTCTTTTTCTACTTCCTCAAAAGGTTTTGTAAGAAGGAAAGAGGAGAACCATTGATTACAGATTTCCAGCCCTCTCAGTTCCAGCGCTTTTTTTAATATCCGGGGATCCCTGGGATATTTATTTCCTACTTCTGATCCTGTAAATCCTGCAAGAGCCATTTCACTTACACACTGCTCAAAAGTATTTTCTTTTCCAAGATCCGGAAGATCATCATTTGTCCACGCAATAGGTGCAATACCAAGCTTTACTTTTTCTTTGTCAAACATCTCTTTACCTCTTTTCTTTTTTTATGATTTATCTATTACAGTACTGTATCTCTTTTCATGTGTATCATACCAGTCCTGTGCTTCTTCTGAAATTGGGATTATTTTAAGATTGTTTGTCTTTTTCTTTGATTGAAAAAAAGGGATTTATTTTTGTGTCTTTTTTTTGGAAATTAAACCCTGGTGCATAAAAAAAGACACCAGCGCTGTCACTGATGTCTCGTATACTGCCTCCGGTATTCTGCCGGACTCATACCATATCTTTTTTTAAATGCCTTTGAAAAATAATGATAATCATTAAAGCCTGAACGATTTCCAATCTCCCGGATTTTCAGATCTGTCTGCTCCAGCAATTCTCCTGCACAGGAAAGTCTCTGTGACAGAAGAAAATTAGAAAATCCGATTCCCATTTCCTGGGTAAAAAGATAGCTGAGATAAGAAGGATTTACGCCAGCCTCCTGAGCTGCTTCCGTAAGGCCGATGGGCTCTTTAAAATGATCCTGTATAAATTCCGCTGCAATCCTTACTGTTTTATTGATATTTTCCGGTATTTGTGTTTTCTTTTTACAAAAAAGATACTCTTCATCCTTCTGATACCAGGATTCCAGCTGCCACAGACTGGTAACCTTTCTGTAATCTCTCTGAATGTCTATTCCCATCTCCTGCTCCAGCCTTCGAAACCACTGTATCACCAGCCGGCTTTCTGTCTTCCTGTCACAAAACAGATCCCATACTTTGCGCCCCACTTCCACAAAAGAATCTTTATCTTTTTCCGCAAGGGCTTTGTGGATTCGATTTCGGCATTCCTCTAATCCATCCGGCAGATCCGGATTCACATGACAGTCCGGCTGATAGTAAAGAATCTCTCTTCTGTCATAAAAAGAAACATGCATCATGTCTCTGGCCTGCTGGTACGCCTGAACCAGTGCTTCTGCACCAATACAGACATTACTTACACAGATCCGGTAGCAATGTTCCTCTTTTTTGCATATTTTATAACAGGCAACAGCTGTATCTGTCAGCTTCTGCTGCATGACACTGCTTTTCCGGATGTCAGACAGATCCAGAAAGCAGCAAAAAATACCAGTTCCCAGATAGATCACTTCCGTTCTGTAGCTTTCATTTTTAAAATGTTCTTCCAGTTCACGGCAAAGCCTCTGATAAAATATCTGACACTGCTGCTCCGCCTCAAAGTGTGTCCATCTCTCCTCCTCTGCTTCCGGGCTTTCCAAATACATGCAGACTACTGCACAATTATGAAAAGAACCTGTGACTCCCGCTGCTTTCGCAGCCGCTTCTTTTTCTTCTCCTTTTACCGCACCAGACAGTACGCTGTTAAAAAACAGGCCTTTCCGGTTCATACTGTCACCTGTATTATCAGAAAAAATTTCTTTTTTCTCCTGCTCTTCCATGCTGTTTCTGGTATTTACAAGAAGCTGGCTTAAACTGTCCTGATCCAGTGTGTTTTTCAGAATGTATTCGTTTGCCCCCTCTTTCATTGCATCTTTCACATATTCAAAATCATCATGACAGCTTAATACAATAATATAAATATGCTTGTTTTCTTTCCGTACTTTTTTTATAAGTTCGATTCCGTTCATAAACGGCATGGATACATCTGTAATCAGAAGTTCCGTATCTGTTTCCATAAGAATACGGTATGCCTCCTCTCCATCGCGTGCCTCTCCCGTAATTTCAAAACCGTTTTCTTTCCATGCAGGAAGGATCTTAAGATAACTCCTTACAAGGTAATCATCATCTGCAATGATCGTTTTGATCTGTCTCATTGTTTTTGTCCCCCTTTTGTGCCGGCAGAAAAATCACTGCTGTGGTTTCCTTTTCCGAGCTTTCATAATAAATACCGGCTTCTTTTCCATAATATAAATGCAGTCTCTCCTGGATATTCGGAATTCCAATTGCTGTAAAACCTGTGGTCTTTCGGCTTTTTTCTGACAAAAGCTTTCGGATCTGTTCCTCTGTCATTCCTCGTCCATTATCTGTCACCTTAAGATACAGTCTGCTCTCCACCAGTTCTGTTTTGATCTTAAGACATCCCTCTTTTTCCTTCAGATCCATTCCGTGAAGCAGTGAATTCTCCACCAGCGGCTGAAGAAGCAGTCTGGGAACCTGATATGCTTCTGTATCGGTACTGACCTCATACTCTACATGAAACTGTCCTCCATACCGAAATTCCTGAAGATGAAGATATTTTTCAAGAATATGTATTTCCTCTGCCACGGTAATAAACGTTCCCTTTTTGCTGATCGCAGTCTGGAGAAGCTCTACAAAATCACCGATAAGTTTCCCTGTATCTGTTTCGCCCTTGATAAGAGCTGAATATTTAATGGAATTCAGTGTATTATACATAAAGTGAGGTGTGATCTGGTACTGGAGTGCTTCAAGTTCCACATCCTTTTTTCTGTCCTCTTCTATGATAAGACGCTGGATCAGATCTTCGATCCTGTCCAGCATTTCATTAAAATCCTCTGCCAGCATGCCGATTTCATCATTAGACTCAGCCTCTGCTCTGAAATCCAGGTTTCCTTCTGATACTCTGGACATTGCTCCGGTCAGTTTTTTCAAAGGTCTGTAGATCAGTCCGGACAGGTATAATGCTGCAAAAACCGCTGCCGCCATAACAATCAGAAGAACACCTATAAAATATTTTCCTGTTTCCTGTAAAGTGTGCAGAACAGCATTCCTTTCTGTTACAACAAAAAGACCGAATCTGGAAAAGGGTGCTTTGCAGAAGCTGTACAGATTATTTCCATCTGTTCCAAAATTTTCAGTCCCGCCTATGCGTTTTTGGTAACATTCCAGATTCCAATAGGGTGCTCCTGTTTCATATTTTTCTGATGAGGTAAGAACACGTCCCTCATCATCCAGCAGAACCGCCTCCTGCATGGTATCCTCATAGATTTCATCTATATATTGATAGTACAGCTCTCTTTCGCCCACATTAGACAAAATATATCCAAGAACTTCTTTTTCTGAACGTATCTCTTCAACAAAGGAAATCTGTAATTCCTTATCTGATACCAGATCCTGCAGGATTCCGGGAGATTTTTCATCTTCATAAAAAGTTTTGATATCTTTTATGTCTGAACTCTGTATTTCTTTTCTGTATACCGGATATTCCTCTGAGGTCACCAGGACCTTTTCGTTTTTCATCAGAAGGTACATGGATGAAATACCAGATTCTCTTCCGCAGAATTCTTTCAGCCGTTCTGCCATCTGGTCCAGATATTCACTGCTCTGTCTGTTTCTGTATTGCTGTATTCCATTTTTAAGTTCCTGGTCGCAGGAAGCATATATGGTTATATCCTGTATATTTTTCATGGTCTGATCCATGACATCAATCATCTGGGTACTTCTCTGCTGCAGTGTTTTCAGGTAATTTTCTTCTATCACTCCTGCCGACTGCCGATAAAAAATAACAGTTACGGCGGTGGATGCCAGAAGTGTGATCGATATCATAGCCGTTAATATTTTACTGCGAATACTTTTCATCATATTCCTCCAGGCTTTCTCCGGTAAGAAGCTCAGCCTCCAGTATTTTCTTTTTTGGAACCTCTTCTCCTTTATACATGGCATCTATATATAAAATCGTCTCATATCCAATCTCATATCCATATTGTGCGATTAATGCACTTATGCTCCCTTCCCTGAGTGCTTCAAGGGAATCTGACTGTGCATCATGGGACACAACAAGGATATCACGATTTTTCACCTCATCCACCAAACCCAGCGCAGCCACGGCGCTGTTGGCTATAATACCTCTTATCTCAGGATATTGGTTCTGCAGCTTGTGAATCTCTTTCTCAGATAATTTACGGTTTCCATACCCTTCTTCTACAAAAGCCACCTGCATATTTGGCTCTTTCTCTATATATTTACAGATTCCGTCTACCCTCTGCCTGTGATTCAGCTGTCTCATATCTCCTGATATCACGCCAATATCTCCATGATGATCCAGAGCTTCACACAGATATTCTGCCAGTCTGTATCCAGCCTTTTCATTGTCGATCCCTACATATGGAATATCCGGATCCTCAAAAGGCGTATCATAGGAAATCAGCGGAATCCCCTTTTCCTCTGCAGCTTTCCTGTAATCAGGATATGTTCCGGAATCAATAGGTGCCACTGCAAGTACATCTACATTTTTCCTGATCAGACTTCCCGCAAGTTTTTCCTGTACCTCCTGGTCTGCTTCTGATTCCGGAGAAAAAAGTATCAGTTCTGCACCTGTTTCTCTGGCTGCTGTTTCCATTCCAGACTGCATCATCATCCAATATTCACTTGTGCGAGATTTTGTAACTACTCCAATTCTGTAGGGATCTGTTCTGGAAATCGTATCTTTTTTTCCGCCTCCCCACCATAACAATATTCCGCAGCCTGCAGCTGCAGGCAATAAAATCCAGTATTTTTTTATATTCCGTAAAAGTCTGCCCTGCAAAAGATATTTCCCCCGCTAAATATTGTACTTTGTCTTAATATTAATATCTGTAAAAAGATATTCCATCTCCGGCATCTGATCTTTGCTGAGCATGTCTGCCAGGATAAACGGCGGCCGGTATCCCTGTACATATCCATTCTGGTCAATCAGAAAATCCACCGTATCATCTCTGAGGGCTTTTTCATTTTTCGGGGTCTGATCATATATCACTACATAAGGTCTTTTTTCCAGCTTCAGGGTTTCAAATGCCATCCCCACGCCAGCCTGTCCCCCTGATACTACGAGAATTCCATTGATACCGGAAATATTCATCATTGCTGTTTCAATGATCTTTTTCACTTCCTCTGTTTCATCAAAGCTTCCATGGACACCGGCTATGGAAATTTCCGGATAACTTTTCTTGATCTCTTCTACAAAACCTTCTACACGGATATTATTTACCTGGTTTCCAAAAAATCCTGTTATAATTAAAATTTTTCCTTTTCTGCCTGTGAGCATTCCCAAAAGTCCTGCCGCAGTTCTGCCGCTTTTTCGGTTATCCATTCCTACAAAGCATACCCGCCGCGTTCCCACAATATCTGAGTTAAAAGTGACAACAGGGATTCCCTTCTCCTCTGTCAGCCAGTTCAGCTTATCGCGTATCGGATTGCAGTCTACCGGCATGATTGCAAGCCCTTCAATCCCTTCTTCTACCAGTTCATCAATAGATGCCAGCTGTTCTTCTTCGTTGACGGATATGCTTTCCCGTATCAGAAGTTCTATCCCCCAGTTCTCAAGTTCTCTTTTAGCCTGAAGGATCCCTCTGTTTATTTCAATCATAAAAGAAGCTTTTGCAAGCTGTGTTACAATTCCTATTTTATGTTTTTTTATTTTTTCTGTTTTTTTTCGCGCTCTGGGCACATATCCCATATCCCTGGCAATTTCCTGTATCCTCTCTGCCACCTCTTTATTAATGCGGCCTCTGTTATTAAGGGCACGATCTACGGTTCCTCTTGAAACCCCTGCACGATCTGCGATCTGCTGTATTGTTACTGCCATAAAATACCTCCAATCCGTCTGCTATATCACAATCAATTATATACTTTTTTTCATTTCTTTTATAATAGCACATGCAAAAAAAGCACGCAATAATACGCGTGCTTTTCAAACAAAAATATCATTATAGAATTCTGTATCATTATATGATCTTTCTTATCGTTTTGACTGCTAATTAATTTTACTCCGTTTTCCGTAAAATTGTAAATAAATAAATCAGAGCCCCTGCAATGGCAATATGTGTCAGCCCTGCAATTCCGGATATTGCTGCATCGGCTCCCCGGGATAATTCTGTTCCCAGAGTCTGGAAAATACCACGAACGATCATCACCACCATCATAAGAGGAAGTGCCACATTGTAGATCATGTAAAATTTATGAAAACCTTTTTGTTTCATAAGATTAGTTACTTTAGCGGCAAGACCCAGAAACAGAAATACCATAGTACCAAGTACCATCAGGTGTACATGTGCAAATGCCAGTGTTGTTCTCCCTGTAAAGCCATTAAATTTGGTAAACTCTCTGTAAAAGACTCCTGCAGCCATGGCAGCCAGAAAATATCCAAATGCTGTATTCCATAATTTTTTCATTTGTTTTTCGTCCTTTCTTTTATGTTGTGAACAATGTTCATTATAAGATCTAAAATCATTTTTGTCAATATTTTTAGACTAAAATAGTCTTTTTTGTTTGACCAAATTTTTATTCTGCTATATAAAAATATTTTCACTCAGACTAAAGAAGAAAGCGGACAAACCTCTTTCGAACTCCCTCAATCCTTGAGGTTTTTCCTCTCCGGCTTTTATTTTATATACAAAAAAAACAGCTCCTCAGCTGCTTTTTTTATTGCACTTTCAAAACTACATACATGTTGACATTTGGAATCGTGTGACCATGCTTTTGCTCGAATGCGGTCACCTCATGACTCCGTCATTCGGTGCCTTTTGCTTCGCAAATGTCCAGTCCAGTTAAGAACCACTCCTTCACAAGCAAGCTTGTTCCGTCCTGTTTCTTTCCTGTCCTGACCGCTTTCTCGCTTTTTGGTCAAGCCCTCGACCTATTAGTAGCAGTCAGCTCCATACGTTACCGTACTTCCACCTCTGCCCTATCTACCTCGTCGTC
>USDN01000041.1 GCA_900553515.1 uncultured Blautia sp.
TCCGCGACTGGTGTATTTCCCGTCAGCTGTGGTGGGGACACCGGATTCCGGCTTACTACTGCGACGAGTGCGGTGAGGTAGTTGTTGCCCGTGAGATGCCGGAGAAGTGCCCGAAATGCGGCTGCACCCATCTTCATCAGGATGAAGATACACTGGATACCTGGTTCAGTTCAGCCCTGTGGCCATTTTCTACTTTAGGATGGCCGGACAAGACAGAAGAGATGGAGTATTTCTATCCTACTGATGTACTGGTAACCGGATATGACATCATCTTCTTCTGGGTTATCCGTATGGTGTTCTCTGCTCTGGAGCAGACAGGAAAGGCACCTTTCCATCATGTTCTGATCCATGGTCTTGTAAGAGACTCCCAGGGAAGAAAAATGAGCAAATCTCTTGGAAATGGTATCGATCCTCTTGAAGTCATTGACAAATACGGCGCAGATGCTCTTCGTCTTACTTTGATCACCGGAAATGCACCAGGAAATGACATGCGTTTTTACTGGGAGAGAGTAGAATCCAGCCGTAACTTTGCAAACAAGATCTGGAATGCGTCCAGATTTATCATGATGAACCTGGAAGGCCGTACAATAGAAAAACCGGAAAATCTTGGTGATCTGTGTATGGAAGACCAGTGGATCCTGTCCAGACTGAATACAGTTGTCCGTGAAGTGACAGAGAATATGGAAAAATATGAGCTGGGTATTGCTGTACAGAAAGTTTATGATTTCCTGTGGGATGAACTTTGCGACTGGTATATTGAAATGGCAAAGGTACGTCTGTGGAAAGCAGACGAGGATCCGAAGGCGGCAGGAGAGGCCCTGTGGACTCTGCGCACTGTTCTCACAGAAGGGCTGAAGCTGCTTCATCCGTTCATGCCGTTTATCACAGAAGAGATATACTGCACACTTCTTCCGGAAGAAGATTCTATCATGATTTCTGAATGGCCGGTATATGCACAGGAGAGAAGCTTCCCTGAGTCTGAAAAGGCAGTAGAAGGATTTAAAGAAGTTGTCAGAGGCATCCGAAATACACGTACAGAGATGAATGTTCCGGTAAACCGAAAAACCAGTCTGTATATTGTAGGAAGAGATGCAGATACATGTGAAAGATATGAGGCCTGCAAAAAGTCCTTTGTAAACCTTGCATTTTCCAAGGAGATCCATGTACAGGAAAACAAAGAGGGAATTGGAGAGGATGCAGTTTCTGTAGTAGTTTCCGATGCAGTGGTTTATCTGCCGCTGGAAGATCTGGTAGACAGGGAAAAAGAGATCGAGCGTCTGAAAAAAGAGCAGGAGCGTCTTACTAAAGAAATCTCCCGTTGTCAGGGTATGCTGAATAACCCGAATTTTGTCAATAAAGCTCCTGCAGCCAAAGTGGATGCAGAAAAAGAAAAACTTCAGAAATACGAAGAAATGATGGAAAAGGTAAACGTACAGCTTTCACAGATGCAGAAGTGATAAAGGAGCGTTAAGATGAAATGGTATGATGTGTGCAACAAGATTTCTCTGCTGCTTCATGCGCTGGTCAGTGCAGTAGGATACTTTCTGATTGAGGCGATCAGCAGGCACTCTTTTACGGAAGCATGGGATTTTATGACAGGCAGGCCGTTGGTATTTGCTTATAATGCAGCACTGATCTTTACGACATCCCTGATTGTGTACCTGTTCAGGAGAAGATGTTTTCTCCGTGTGTTTTTATGTATGTTCTGGCTGCTGCTGGGAATCATAAACGGCGTGATACTGGCTACCCGTGTAACGCCGTTTACCGGGCCGGATCTTCATCTTCTGACAGATGGAATGGCGCTTCTGGAAAAATATCTTCCCAAATGGGGAGTGATCGTGGCACTGATCGTTCTGGGGCTTTTTGCCCTGACGCTTTGTGGTCTGATACTAAAAGGACCAAAATTTAAGGGAAAACTGAAATACAGATGGAATATTCCGCTGGTACTTGCCGGTGTTCTGGCTTTTGCAGGTCTGACACAGCTGGCTCTGGAAAAAAGAGTGCTTTCCAATTATTTTGGAAATATCGCTTTTGCGTATGAGGACTATGGTTATCCTTACTGTCTGGCGGTTACGATCTTTGATACAGGGATCACCTGTCCGCGGGATTATTCGGAAGGTGAGATTAAACGTATTGAAAATACGGAAAAGAATCTTCCGGAAACAAAAGATGGAGATCATCCCAATATTATCTTTCTGCAGCTGGAATCCTTCTTTGACCCGCAGCTGGTGGATTATCTGGAAATGTCAGAGGATCCCATTCCTGTATTCAGGAAGCTGATGAAGGAATATACTTCAGGATATTATAAAGTACCGTCTGTAGGCGCCGGTACGGCAAATACGGAGTTTGAGTCCATTACAGGAATGAGCCTTCATTATTTTGGACCGGGAGAATATCCTTATAAAAGTATCCTGAAAGAGACAACCTGTGAAAGTGCTCCTTATATTCTGAAGGATCTGGGATATTCTACTCATGCGATACATAACAATGAGGCAAACTTCTATGGAAGAAGATCCATTTTCCCAAATCTTGGATTTGATACTTTTACCTCTGCGGAGTATATGCCTGAGGAAGAGGATAAGAATCCGCTGGGCTGGACCAGGGATCGTGTTCTGACAGAAGAGATCCTTAAATGTCTGGATTCTACAGAAGACCAGCCGGATTATGTGTATACCATTTCTGTTCAGGGGCACGGCTCCTATCCGGAAGAACCGGAACTGGAAGAACCGGAGATCACAGTGACCGGCTCTCCTACAGAGGCAAAAAATAATCAGTGGGAGTATTATGTAAATCAGATCCGGGAAATGGATGATTTTGTGAAGGAACTGACAGATGCTCTGGAAGAATATCCGGAAGATGTGGTTCTGGTTATGTATGGAGATCATCTTCCTACCATGGATCTTACTGTGGAGGATGTGGAAAACAGGTATCTTTTCCAGACGCAGTATGTGATGTGGGACAACTTTGGACTTGAGAAAAAGGATGTAAACCTGGCGGCATATCAGATGGCAGCAGAAGTTATGGACCGGGTAGGCATCCATGAGGGAACAATCTTCCGGTATCATCAGGCCAGAAGAAACACAAAAAATTACCAGGTGGATCTGGAAACGCTTCAGTATGATCTTCTGTATGGAGAGCGTTATTCCTATGAAGGAGAAAATCCATTTAAGAGAACAAAAATGCGGCTGGGGATCTATGATACCACTCTGGATGGAATTTCCCTTGTGTCGGCCTGGGATCATACTTATCGGATCACGGGAACGAACTTCACGCCTTCCAGCCAGGTGAAACTTAACGGGGAATGGTATGATACCGTTTATGTAAATCCGACAACTTTAATGATATCTGGTACAGAACTGGGAGATTTTGACCGGCTTTCCGTTGTGCAGAGAAGCAACAGTTCCACCAGAAAAGCATTGAGCAAGAGCTACGACCGTTCCTGTTATATGCTGTATGATGATAACAAATGGAAACTGCCGACGGAAGATAACTGATCCTGACGAATAAAAGATTACGATTGGTACTGGACATATTTCACCACTCATATATAATGATATCGTAGCGGTCTGTTACGGAGCAGGGCTCCGGCCGCTGCGAATACATTAGATGAAGTGGTGAATTTTTTTATGAATTACAGTGAAGCAGTTGCGTATATTGAAGAAACTCCGAAATTTACAACAAAAAACAAACTTTCCCACACAAAGGAATGCCTGGAACGTCTGGGACATCCGGAAAAGAAGTTCAAGGTCATTCATGTGGCAGGAACCAATGGAAAAGGAAGCACCTGTGCCTTTCTTACTTCTATTTTCAGAGAAGCAGGATATTCCTGCGGACTTTTTACGTCTCCTCATCTGGTAGTGATCAATGAGCGCTTTCAGATTAATGAGAAGAATATTGATGATGATACTTTCCTGAGAGCTTTTGAAAAGGTAAAAACGCTTGCAGACCAGCTGGTAGAAGAAGGAAATTATCACCCCACATATTTTGAGATGCTGTTTCTTATGGGAATGGTGATCTTTGCAGATGCCGGGGTGGATTATGTGATGCTGGAAACAGGACTTGGAGGACGTCTGGATGCCACCACGGCAGTAGAAGATCCTGTTGCCTGTGTGATCACTTCCATCAGCTTTGATCACATGCAGTACCTTGGAAATACTATTGCTGAGATTGCTTCAGAAAAGGCGGGTATTATCGTGCCGGGAGTGCCTGTGATCTATGACGGAAATGATCCTGAGGCAGCACAGGTGATCCGCCGTCAGGCAGAAGATCTTGGAAGCCCGTTTTATGAGGTGAAAAAAACAGATTCACAGATCCTGAGAAATACAAGAGCGGGCATTGATTTTTCTGTGGATAATGAGTATTATGAAAATACAGTTTTTTCTATTCCGTTTATTGCAGGATATCAGGTGATGAATGCGTCTCTTGTGCTGAAAACGGCAGAAGTCCTGAAAGATAAGGTGGATCTTCCGAAGGAAGCTGTCCTGAAAGGGCTGAAAGAAACACGATGGCAGGGCCGTATGGAGACCATTCTTCCCGGTGTGATCGTGGATGGCGCTCATAATGAGGATGGAGTGGAGAAATTTGTGGAGACAGCGGAACATTTTCAGAAGGATCATCCTCTTACGTTGTTGTTTTCCGCTGTGGACGACAAGGATTATACAGATATGATCCATACTGTACTGAGAAGGATCAGATTCCGCCATGTAGTGGTGACACAGGTAGGCGGTTACAGAAAAGTTCCATCGGAACAGCTTGCAGAGATCTTCCGTCAGGAGGGATGTGATTCTGCTGAAAGCTGTGAGGATGTGGAGACAGCATTTAAAAAGGCCCTTGACTTAAAAGGCGAGGACGGAATGCTGTTCTGTGTGGGTTCTCTCTATCTGGTAGGTGAGATCAAGGCGATCATTCAGAGAGAGCAGTAAGGAGGAAACATATGATAGATTACGAAGAGGAACTGAAAAAGTTTGAACCATGTCTGGATGTGACGGATGCAGAAGGGGCGATCTATGAGAGAGAACTGACAGATATTCTTGATGTGCTCCAGGAGGTGCTGCGTGAAGCCAAGAGCGGCAGACGTGTAAGACAATAAGGAGAATTCTGCAGATGAATTGTGTGAACTGCGGTGCATTTCTGACAGATGCAGATCTGGACTATTGTCCAAACTGCGGATATAATGTACTGATCCAGAAAAAAGTAGACTATCTTTCTAAAAGCTTATATAATCAGGGGCTGGAAAAAGCCAGTATACGTGATCTTTCAGGGGCTATTGCCTGTCTGAAACAGAGCCTGATCTATGATAAGAAAAATATTCAGGCGCGAAATCTTCTGGGACTTGTTTATTTTGAGACAGGTGAGGTGGTGGCTGCGCTCAGTGAATGGGTTATCAGCAAGAATCTTCAGCCTGCCAGAAATCTGGCATCTGAATATATTGCCAAGCTGCAGGCAAATTCCAATAAGCTGAAAGCAATCAACGTAACGATCAAAAAGTATAATCATGCCCTGCTTCTTTGCAGAGAGGGGCATGAGGATATGGCAGCTATCCAGCTTCGGCGGATTCTTTCCCAGAACCCGAAACTTATCAAGGGTTATCATCTTCTTGCGTTGATCCAGATTAAAAACCAGGAATGGAACAAAGCGCGGAGAACCTTAAAAAAAGCAGCGCGGATTGATAAGACAAATACTACCACTCTGCGTTTTTTGAGAGAGGTGGAGGAACAGACTGGTGTACCCACCAGACTGGAACGGCAGAAAAAAGGATTTTTTCATAGTAACCGGAATAAGGAACCGGAATATGATCCTGCAGAAAGTGAGCTGACACTGCATCCGCCTGTTTATCGGGAAAAAGTAAAGCTGCCGATTTTTTTGCTTCTGATGTCAGGAATGGTCACGGGAGCAGTTGCTTTCTGGCTCTTTGCAGTACCGGCTATCAGGCAGGGAATCTATAAGGAGGCAAATGCTCAGATCGTCCAGTACAGTGAATCGCTGGCTACTCAGGGTGCTGAGCTTACTAAAGCCCAGGGCGAGGCTCAGGAATCCGGAAATACTGCTGAAGCGGTATCTGCGAAACTTGAGGAGGAACAGGCAAGAAGTCAGAGCTATGAGGCTCTTATGACTGCGTATACTTATTATCAGCAGCAGAGTCTGGATGAAGCAGCAACGGCTGTAAAAAATGTTCGGGTAGATGTCCTGTCAGACTCTATGAAATCTGTTTACGTTACAGTGAGAGACGCTACAGGTGTTGCTGGTATTGGTGATACGGAATATGAACCGGAAACTTCATCCGGAGACAGCGGTGAGACAGAGTCTTATGAAGATGGATCTTATGACGAAGGATCTTATGACGAAGGATCTTATGACGAAGGTTCTTATGACGAAGGTTCCTATGACGAAGGCTCCTATGATGAAGGGTATTACGACGAAGGTTCTTATGATGAAGGATATTATGAAGAATACTGATATAGCGGTGGATATGTAATCGCCATATTAAGAGAAACCTCGGAGACAGAGGATGTGCAGAGATGCATATCCTCTTTTTCTATACAGAAAAATGGGGAAAAACGGAATAAAAACAAAAAATAAGGGGGAAAATAAAGGATGAATACAATGTTCCAGCAGGATGGATCTGTGCTGACCGTTCATCTTCCGGCAGATGTGGATCATCCGATATCGGATGAGATCAGGCAGGAATCAGACAGGATTCTGGGAAATGTGTATATAAGGACTATGATCTTTGATTTTGAAAAAACCGGTTTTATGGACAGCTCCGGCATCGGGCTTCTTATGGGAAGGTACCGGGCTCTTGGGATGCGTCAGGGATGTATCCGGGCAGTGCAGGTCAACAGTCATATCGACAAGCTTCTGCACTTGTCGGGAGTACACAGATATATAGAGATCCGAAGATCAGAAGGAGAGGGGATGATATAATGGAAAATACCAATGAAATGACTTTGATTTTTGACAGCCGCCCTGTAAATGAAGGGCTGGCACGGATCACAGCGGCATCTTTCTGTACGCAGCTGAATCCGACACTGGAGGAAGTTGCGGATTTGAAGACTGCAGTTTCTGAAGCAGTGACAAACTGTATCATTCACGGATATGAGGGGGAAATACATAAGATTAGAATGGATCTGAGACGAAAAGGCCAGGAGCTTTTTGTGGACATTACAGATCAGGGAGTTGGGATAGCTGATGTAAAAAAAGCAATGGAGCCTCTTTATACAACAAAACCGGAAAAAGAACGTTCCGGAATGGGATTTACTTTTATGGAAGCTTTTATGGATGAGGTAACTGTAGATTCTACAGTAGGAGTAGGAACTTCTGTTCATATGAAAAAGACCATCCGAAGGTAAAGGAGAGCTGATGGAACATACTCTTGCCCTGATCGGGCGCGCGCACCAGGGGGATAAAGAGGCAAGAGATACTTTGTTTGAAGAAAATACCGGACTGATCTACAGTGTGGCAAAAAGGTTTCTGGGCCGTGGCGTGGAAATGGAGGATCTTTTTCAGATAGGCAGCATCGGTCTTTTGAAGGCGGTGGATAAATTTGATACAGGATTTGACGTAAAATTCTCTACCTATGCAGTTCCGATGATCGCCGGAGAGATCCGGCGTTTTCTCAGAGATGACGGTATATTGAAAGTCAGCAGAACCATGAAAGAAAACTATTATCGGATCTATCAGGAAAAAGAACGGCTGGAAAGAACTTTGGGACGGGAACCGGATATGGGAGAGCTTGCTGCGGCTTTGGAAATGCAGCCGGAAGAACTGGCTTTGACCATGGAATCCGGAGCCCCTGTGGAATCTATTTACCGGACAGTGTATCAGGGAGAGGGCACGGAGATCACTCTGGCTGACAGACTGGAAGAAAAAAAGGATCATCAGGAGAAGATTTTGAACAGGATCTTTCTGGAAGAAATCCTGGGCAAACTGGAAAAAGAAGAAAGACAGCTGATCTGTATGAGGTATTTTCAGGACATGACCCAGACGGAGATTGCCGGCCGTCTGGGTGTGTCTCAGGTGCAGGTATCGCGGATGGAAAGAAGGATCATGAAACGATTGAAGTTCTTTTACGAAGGGGAATGATTTTTTGGGGTAAGCTGCTTTCGGTTGATATCTTCAATGATGGTGGTATTGACATCGTCTTCATAAGTCCGCATTTGTACCTGCATAGGAGAAGGGTCTGAAGTGATCCTCATTCGGCTGAAATGATTGAAAAAGAACAGGACGCCCAGACCAAGTCCTACAGAATAGGTGATCTCAAGAATCGTAAATCCATTAGATGCATGACCGGTTACCTGTTCATAGATCTGTCGGAAAAGTTTTTCTACATTTGCATCTGCGTTGAAGGTCATAATAGAAAAGGCTGCTCCGAAAAAGGAAGCAAGACAAACAAAGGCAGTTTTGATCCAGTGAAAAAGAATATGAGGTGTATCCGGCTGCTGATAGGTAAGGATAAAGTCAGGTTCTCCTATGTGGGTGATATCCAGATTCGGTTCTTTTTTCTGGATAAGATCAATCAGGTCCATGGCAGACATCACATATCTGCCTGGCTGATCCGGCTTCAGGGTGACTACAGGCAGGACGCGAAGGCGGTTCAGGGTTTTTGGGTCTGTGCAGGACAGGCGGGCGATATCCTGAAGATATACATGGGGGTGCTGTACCTGAATATTACGGTCCAGCTGTAGATAGAGTGTGGAACTCATGGTATCTGCTCCTTTCGTCTGCACTTAATTTTTCATTTTAGGATGGAATATGAGACTGGCGATCCAGGAAAAGATCAGGGCTGCGGAAACTCCGGCAGAACAGGCAGTAAAGCCGCCTGTAAAAAGTCCAAGTATGCCCTGCTGGTCCACTGCTTTTTTTATTCCTTTCCACAGAAGCTGTCCAAATCCCAAAAGGGGAACAGAAGCTCCGGCGCCGGCATAGTCTGTAAGAGGCTGATATAGACCTAAAGCGCTGAGTACAGCGCCGGAACAAACAAGAAGGACCATGACCCGTCCGGGAAGAAGTTTTGTTTTATCAAGAAGAATCTGAACCAGGGCGCAGATAGCTCCTCCTACCCAGAATGCGTTTATATAATCCATTACTATACCTCCTGCTCAGAGCTCTCTGTGTTCAATGACAACTGCGTGTGCAATGCCGGGAATGGAAGCGCCTTCATTATAGCTGACCTTTGACAGCATGGCGCCGGTGGGTACAAAAAGAATTCTTTTCCAGGTTCCCCGTGCAACCTCAGGCAGGATGCAGGCTGCAAGAACAGATGCAGAGCATCCGCATCCGCTTCCGCCGGAATGTGTGTCCTGGGTTTTGTTATCGTAGATCATAAGTCCGCAGTCCTTGTGGATGGATCTGAGATCAATCTGTTTTTCCATAAGAAGATCCAGAAGGATTTGCTGGCCGATCATGCCCAGATCTCCGGTAAATACGGCATCATAGTCTTCCGGAGTCCGTCCAAAGTCATAAAGATTCTGATATATGGTACTGCAGGCGGCGGGAGCCATACATCCGCCCATGTTCAGGGAATCTTTAAAACCGAAGTCTGTGATTTTTCCGGTAGTGATCCCTGTGATTACGGCACAGCCATTATGGTATCTCATAGTATCGGTGTTTTTCTGATCTTTAGATACCGGAGGTGTGGATCCAAGGACGCAGGCTCCGCTTCCGGTTACAGTCCAGGTGGCAGATAACGGACGCTGATTCCCATATCCCAGCGGAAAGCGAAATTCTTTTTCAGCGGTGGCAAAATGGCTGGAGGCTGCACAGAGTACATGATCTCCATACCCTGCGGCTACAGCCATAGCACCCAGGGATAAAGCTTCGCCCATAGCGGAGCAGGCTCCGTACAGACCATAATAAGGAACGCCTATTTCTGCTATACCAAAGGAAGATGCAATGGTCTGGGCAAGAAGATCTCCGGCAAAGATCATACGGATATCAGATGGACTCAGTCCTGCTTTTCCTATGGCAAGGGATGCAGTTTCTTTTTGGAGAGTGCTTTCGGCGGCTTCCCATGTTTTTGCTCCGAAAAGGGGATCCTGGGAGATCATGTCAAAAAGATCACCGAGAGGTCCGTCGCCTTCTTTTTGACCGGTGATGGAGGCTGCACTTTCAATATAGACCGGCTGCAGAAATTCGATACTTGCTGCTCCGTAAGGAATACCTGGTTTCATGAGATCACCTCCATTATCTTCAGGGCGTAATAGATGATGCCCAGTCCCCAGGAACTGAGAATTCCATAAAGGATCACAGGTCCTGCGATTGTAAAGATCTTACATCCGATTCCGAATACCTGTCCTTCTGTCTGGAATTCAATGGCAGAAGCAGCTACAGAATTGGCAAAACCGGTAATTGGTACAAGAGCGCCTGCTCCGCCGAATTTTCCGATCCGGGGATAGATATTAAGTCCGGTAAGGATCACACTGAAAAGGATCAGGATAAGAGAACACCAGGTACCTGCCGTCTCTTTATCAAGTCCGAAGGATGCAGCTGTGTTCAGTATCCACTGACCAAGTGTACAGATCAGGCCTCCGGTCAAAAAGGCTTTTGCCATATTCAGTGGAAGACTGTGAGACGGAGTGATCTTTTTTACATATTGTTGATATTGTTTCTGTTTTTTTAATTGTTCAGAAGTTGGCATATCTGATTTCCTTTCTGAAAAATTTCTTTTGACTTTTACTTTGTTTATGCATATAATTTTGGGGGATTACCACCCGAAATAATAATAGAGAAATGCTCCGGCCGCTTTTCCGGCAGCAATAGACAGAATGATCAGAGGAAGCCCTCTGCTCAGTCGGATCCTTCGTGCAAAAACAGGAAACATATCTGCTATTTCAGCGAGAGCCAGTATCCATCCTCCGAGAAAAAAACCGGAAAAAATACCGAAGATCAAAAGAAAGGGACGGCCTGCAGGAAGAGGAAGATGAAAAAGAAAGAAAAGGTTTCCGAAAAATATTCCCAGAAAACTCATATCCTCATACAACAGGATATGATCGGCGGTATGGGTGATCCCTGCGTAGCGGGGAACTACGGAAAGTGCAATGAGAAGTCCTGCAACGCCGCTGGCAATGACAATTCCGGAACAAAGTCCAAGGACTCCAAGAAATACCTGATCCCACATAAAAAACTCCTTTCTGCTTTAGTGGTTATTATATAAAAATCTTCAAAAAATATACGGCAATTCTTAAAAAACTATGAAAACCTGTACTTTTCATACGGTGGATAGTATAATTAGAAAAGATGATTAATGACGCAGGAGGTTTGCGTATGTACGACGCATATTCCCGAATGGAATTATTACTGGGACAGTCAGGGGTAGATCGCCTGGGAAGGGCGCAGATAGCGGTTTTTGGTCTTGGAGGAGTTGGGTCTTATGCTGTGGAGGCACTTGCGCGATGCGGTGTGGGAAGCCTTACACTGATAGATCACGACGTAGTGTCTGCAACGAACATCAACAGACAGCTGTTTGCGCTGCATTCAACGATTGGCCGGAAGAAAGTCCAGATAGCCAAGGACAGGATACGGGATATTGATGAAAATATCCTGGTGCATACCTATGAGACTTTTTATAATAAAGATACAGCAGGAATGTTTGATCTGAGATCTTATGATTATATTATAGATGCTATTGATACTATGGAATCCAAGCTTCTTCTTATAGAACAGGCTGCGGCATGCCATACACCGGTGATCTCCTGTCTGGCAACAGAGGGAAGGATCGACCCGTCCAGATTTGAGATCGCAGATATCTCCAGAACAGGAAATATCTGTCCTGCAGCAAAAAAAATGCGTTCCGAACTCCGTAAAAAGGGAATCCGCAAAGTGAAAGTATTATATTCCCGGGAACGCTGTCCAAGAGGGAACGGGACAGAAAGAGGGACTCTGACTGGCAGCATATCTTTTGTTCCCGGTGTGGCAGGAATGCTGATCGCCGGAGAGGCAGTCAGAGATCTTCTTGTGGAAAAGAAAAAGAAAAATTAAAATAAATAGAAAGTGTGAGGAAGAGAATCTGTGAAAGAAGAGATCAGACAGAAATTTATTGAGCTTCTGGGAAAGGAAAGAGTGCTTTTTGATGAGCCGATGAGCAGTCATACGACTTTTCGGATCGGAGGACCGGCAGATATATTTACCATGCCGGGAGATAAGCAGCAGATTGCCGCTGTAGTGCAGCTGTGCAAAAAGGAACAGATCCCTTTTTTTGTTTTAGGTAATGGAAGTAATCTTCTTGTAAGTGATAAAGGATACCGTGGTGTGATCATCCAGATGGATCGCAATATGTCGGAGATAAATGTGGAAGGAAATCAGATCCGTGCCTGTGCCGGTGCGCTTCTGTCTTCTATTGCAGTGGCTGCAAAAAATGCATCCCTGACAGGATTTGAGTTTGCCGGCGGGATACCCGGGACACTGGGCGGCGCAGTGGTGATGAATGCAGGCGCTTACGGCGGAGAAATGAAAGATGTATTAAAAGAGGCTGTGGTGCTTACCGGTGAAGGGGAGATCCTGACGATCCCTGTAGAAAAACTGGAGATGGGATACCGTACCAGTATTATAAAAACATCCGGATATCTGGTATTAGAAGCAGTAATCTCTCTTGAGGAAGGCGATCAGGAAGAGATCCGTTCCAGAATGAAGGAACTGTCGGACAGACGTACAGAAAAACAGCCTTTAGATTTTCCAAGTGCAGGAAGTACATTTAAGCGTCCGGAAGGATATTTTGCAGGTAAACTGATCATGGACAGCGGACTGAGAGGATGCCGCATCGGCGGTGCGCAGGTATCAGAAAAACATTGTGGCTTTGTGATCAATGCGGGCGGCGCTACTGCGGGAGATGTAAGGGCGCTGATGGATCATGTGATCCATACAGTTGAAGAGAAATATGGTGTGACATTGGAGCCAGAGGTGAAATTTCTGGGAGAATTTTAACTTTTTACGGGAGATAAGAGATGCGTCTTGTGATTGTAACTGGTTTATCCGGAGCAGGTAAATCCACTGCTCTGAAAATGCTGGAGGATGCCCGCTATTTTTGTGTGGATAATCTTCCGATTCCTCTTGTGAGCAAGTTTGTGTCTTTGATGGCAGGAATGCAGGGGGAGGATGTGCAGAATGCCGCTATAGGAATCGATGCCAGAAGCGGAAGATCCCTTGAGGAGCTGGAACATGTTCTGGATCAGCTGAGTGAATCAGGATATGAATTTGAAATTTTATTTTTGGATGCAGATGACCGTGTCCTTGTAAAACGATATAAGGAATCAAGAAGAAGTCATCCCCTTGCCATGTATGGACGAGTGGATGAGGGGATCCGTCGGGAACGGGAAAAAATGCGTTTTCTGAAGGAGAGAGCGGATTATATCATTGACACGACAAGGCTTCTTACAAGAGAACTGAAAAAAGAAGTAAACCGAATTTTTGTGGATAATGGAAAATTCGGAAATATGGTGATATCTGTTCTGTCTTTTGGATTTAAATATGGCATACCTGACGATGCGGATCTTGTTTTTGATGTAAGATTTCTGCCAAATCCATATTATATTGATGAACTGCGTCCGCATACCGGAATGGATGATGATGTCTATGAATATGTAATGGACAGCCCGGCAGCAGGAGAATTTGCAGATAAGCTTACAGATATGATCCGGTTTTTGATCCCTAATTATGTCAGAGAGGGAAAGACCAGCCTTGTGATCGCCATTGGCTGTACGGGCGGCAGACACAGATCGGTAACACTTGCCAGAGTGCTCCATGACCGTCTGCAGGAAACGGCTGAATATGGAATACGGCTGGAACACCGCGATATAGGGAAGGATGCGCTTCTGAAAAAATAACAGAACAGGAGAAATGGGAATTGTCTTTTTCGGGGATGGTGAAAGAAGAACTTTCCAGACAGATAAGTCCTGCCCGACATTGCAGGATAGCAGAAACAGCGGCACTGTTGTGTGCCTGTGGAAGGGTTACTTCGGAGGGGAAACTTCGGCTGCAGACAGAAAATGCGGCAGTCGTAAGAAAAGGCTTTACATTATTGCAAAAAACATTTAATATAGAGACAGAGATTGCTGTCCGCGAAAGCCGTCAAATGAAGAAGGGGAATCTTTATTATGTAGAGATCAGAAATCCTGATGAGATCAGGAATATTCTTCAGGGGACGAAACTTTCCCTAAGCAAGGCTGATGGAGAATCTCTTTGCTCAGACAACAGTCTGGTAACACAGCAAAGCTGCTGTAAGCGGGCTTTTATCCGCGGAGCTTTTCTTGCATCCGGTTCTATAAGTGATCCTGAGAAAGGATACCACTTTGAAATCGTATGTCCGGATCATCAGAAAGCAGAACAGCTGCAGGAACTTATCCGCAGTTTCCAGATCGACGCCAAAATCGTTCTGCGTAAAAAATCATATGTGGTCTATGTGAAAGAGGGTGCGCAGATTGTAGATATGCTGGCAGTAATGGAGGCGAACGTGGCTCTGATGAATCTGGAGAATATCCGGATTCTGAAAGAAATGAGAAATTCTGTGAACCGGAAAGTAAACTGCGAAACAGCAAATATTAATAAAACGGTAAGTGCGGCAGTGAAGCAGATCGAAGACATCAAGCTCATAGAGAGCAGAATGGGATTTCAGTCCCTGACAGAAGGACTTGCAGAAACTGCGGAACTGAGGCTGCAGTATCCGGAAGCTACACTAAAAGAATTAGGCATGATGCTAAATCCTCAGGTTGGCAAATCTGGAGTAAATCACAGGCTCAGGAAGCTTAGTGAAATTGCAGATGAACTGAGGAATAACAAGGAGGAGCAATTATGATTAAAAAACCTGTCACAATTCAACTGTCTACTGGACTTGAGGCACGCCCGGTGGCGCAGCTGGTACAGGTGGCCAGCCAGTTTAACAGCGAGATTTATGTAGAGATCGGCAAAAAAAAGGTTAATGCAAAGAGCATTATGGGTATGATGACTCTTGGGCTGGATTCAGGTGAGGAAATCACTCTTTCCGCTAATGGAGAAGATGAAGAAGCTGCTATGAGCAGCATAGAGCAGTATTTAAGTAATCAAAATTAAATAAATAATCAAAATTAAATAAATAATCCAAAAAGCACTGTCTGGAAGGAAGACCAATTCCGAGACAGTGCTTTTTGTATATCAGGAAAGCGGTATATTTTCTGCGGCTGTAAAAATGCTCCTCGAAGACTTGTACGCTTCGTTATACTTAGTTGTCAGATTCTCTGGTATGCTGTTTTTCTTTTCGGTAAAACAAAAACGGATAAACTGTAATGATCCAGAATACGACGATGAAGTATCTTATAAAGGATGCGGGAAGACTTTCTCCGATCAGCGGTTTCAGTCCGGTCTGAAGGATCAGCGTAACAAGAATTCCTGCAAGAAAACGGCGGATACGACCGCTGGCAGAATCTGGTGCATGAAAAGGAATCCATTTTTCTGTTATATAATATCCTGCAGCAAAGGCAGCACCGGCACCGCAGGCTTTGACACAATCCTGTGCATAATGGAATTCGATGATGCTGCTTTTATAAAGGATAAGGGTGTAAGCCAGAAGTCCCAGACATACAACAGCCATAAAAACAGATACCAAAGATTTTTTTTCGCGAAAGATTTCCTTCTTATATAAGAAGTGCCAGCATAAGGATACGCACAGGATGCTTACGCCAAAGGATACCAGAACATCCTGTGGAGTGTGACAGCCGAGATACATTCTGGAAAAACCTACCAGAAAGATAAAAAGCATACACACAAGTTTCTGATGATTTTTTTTGAAGTAAAGTCCTAATGTTCCAAGGAGGGCAGTGATGCTCTGTGTGTGTCCGCTGGGGAATGAATATCCGGTAGCACCCGGGACAGCAGATGCGACAGGCTGGAAGGAAGGATCCAGAATCCATGGACGGGGAACGCGGAAAGTGATCTTTAATCCCTGGACCAGAAGACCGGATGTAAAATAAGAAAAGCCCAGACAATAGGCGAGTTTTTTTTGCGAACACCAAAAAAGCCAGCAGATCACGACTACCACAAAGGTTTCCTGAGCCAGAAGCGTGATTCCCTGAAAGATCACATCTGCGGCAGGGCTGCGGTGCCGGGCAAGAAAATGTAAAAATTCCATAAAGAGACTCCTTTCGTTATTTACATACCTGAGAAAACAGGATGCATGTTGTAATGGTATGTGTACTGCAGCGATACCATTGTATGTATTTTCCTTATGATAACTTAGATTATAAGTTGACCATAGCAAAAAAACAAGGTATAATAACTAGAGTATTTACAATACGTTACAGTTCACTCCTTGATGCAGTGAACAGTAACCTTATAACACGGTCACCAGAAAAACAGAAGTGAGGGATATACAATGTCGAAATTTTTGAAATTTGTCGTACATTTTGCAATCATATGTACGATTGCAATAGTGCTGGGGCTTGCGCTGCCGCCGTTTTTTGGGATCACTACAGTGATCGTTGATAAACCGGAGAAAGAAACCAATCTGGCAATGGGATCTGTAACCTATGCGATTCCGGTAAGAACAGAGGAGGTCAATGCAGGTTCTCCTATTATTGTAAGAGATGGAGAAGGTACTTACCGCTATAACCTTATCAGTGTTGACAGAACAGCAAATACAGGTGTTGTGATCGACCCGGAGGCTTCTGCATCGGAGAGTATTAATGTATCTGTGAAAAACTGGGTGCCTAAGGTAGTGATCACAGTTCCTTTTGTGGGATATCTTATGGCGGCAACGGAAACTACAGAAGGACGTATTGCACTTATCCTTCTTGTATTGTTCCTGATCATTCTTTATGTTATTGCAGAGCTTTGGAAAAAACCGGAAACTCTTGATGAGTACGAGGATCTTCAGGGAGACAGAAGATACCTTAAAACAGAAAAAGAACTCCGTATGGAAGAAAAGGCACGCGAGAGACGGATGCAGGAAGAAGACAGAGAACTTCTTTATGGAGAAAAAGCCCGCAGGAAAAAAGCGAAAAAAGAAGAAAAAGAAAGAAGAAAGAAAATCCGTACCGGCGGATTTGTTGATGAGATTTATGAGGACGATCTGGAAGAAGAACAGCCGGTACGTCAGCCAAGACGTTCCTCACGAAGCAATTCCAGCAACATGCAGGCTGCAGCCAGCGAAGCGCATGAACTTCTGAAAAAAGAAATTGCAGCAGCTACCGCAGAAGAAGCAGATGAAGCTTCAGACAGATATACGGAAGAACTTCCAAGTTATCAGGAACTTCAGCGTGAGAGACGTTACAGTCCTTCTGAAGAGGAAGAGTGGGAAGAGGAAGAGCCGGTGGAGATCAAGAAGATGGCTATGCCGGCATGGTCCGCATCACAGCTTGCGGATAAGGCAAGGAAAGCCGGAGATGCTCCTGATATCGTAAGAGATTCTATTACAAAGGTAACACTGTTTGATTACTCTGATATCATTGGCGGTGAAGAGGAAGACATTGAAGAAGAGTAATACATAGAATTTAATAAAACGTTTATGTACAATGCAGAGGAGAGAAGTGGATAAAGACTTTCCTCTGCATTGTTTTTGTGTATAAATGAACAGGATTATCCTTATTATATAGGAAAGAACTCGTTTTTTACTCTCCGTGAAAAAAATATCAAAAAAAATAAAAAAAATTGAAAAAAGTGCTTGCAATGCGAGAGATCATTGTGTATACTAACAATTGCTGTGACATGATAGCAATGAAGCGCGAGGTTGCTGCTTTAAATAGCAGGTTTTCCGTGGAGCGAATGTCAAGTTAGGAAACTGACGACAAGTCACTGTACAGAGTTCAATAACCATCTTGGGATGGGCGTGTGAAGAGATGTCTTAGGACACACACGGAGATGTGTACAGTCGCCGCTTGTCGTACTGCATAATTGAGTACGAATAGGAGGAGACTTTTTTTATGGCAAATCAGGTAATGAGAATCACATTAAAAGCTTATGATCATCAGTTAGTAGATGCATCCGCAGCAAAAATCATCGACACTGTTAAGAAGAACGGTGCAAAGGTAAGCGGACCGGTTCCGCTTCCGACAAAGAAAGAGGTAGTGACAATCTTAAGAGCTGTTCACAAATACAAAGATTCCAGAGAGCAGTTCGAGCAGAGAACTCACAAAAGACTCATTGATATCATGACACCTACTCAGAAAACAGTAGATGCACTTTCCAGACTGGAAATGCCGGCTGGTGTTCACATTGATATCAAGATGAAAACAAAGTAAGCAACACCCTAAATTATTCAAGGTAAGTCCATTCGGTAAAACGAATGCTTCAAAAACTATATGATTGCCCGGACGGGTAATCCGCTATAAGGAGGAAAATGTAATGAAGAAAGCTATCTTAGCTACAAAAGTCGGAATGACTCAGATCTTCAATGAAGAGACAGGAGTCCTGATTCCGGTAACTGTATTGCAGGCTGGACCATGTGTAGTAACACAGGTTAAAACAGTTGAGAATGACGGTTACAAAGCAGTTCAGGTCGGATTTGTTGACAAGAAAGAAAAGATTGTCACAAAAGACAAGAGCGGTAAAAAAGAGATTGCACACAGAAATGGTGTGACAAAAGCAGAAAAAGGACACTTTGACAAAGCAGGTGTTTCCGGAAAGAGATATGTAAAAGAATTCAGATTTGAAAATGCTGAAGAATATACATTGGCTCAGGAAATCAAAGCTGATATCTTCGCAGCAGGAGATAAGGTAGATGCAACAGCAATCTCCAAAGGTAAAGGTTTCCAGGGAGCAATCAAGCGTCACAATCAGAGCAGAGGACCTATGACACACGGTTCTAAGTTCCATCGTCACGCTGGTTCTAACGGTGCGGCATCCGATCCGAGTAAAGTATTCAAAGGTAAAAAGATGCCAGGTCAGATGGGTGGAAAGAAGATTACAGTTCAGAACCTGGAAGTAGTAAGAGTAGATGCAGAGAACAACCTGCTGTTAGTAAAAGGTTCCGTTCCAGGACCTAAGAAATCTCTTATCACAATCAAAGAAACTGTAAAGGCTAACTAGTCTGACGGACAGAAAGGAGGAACACACAGATGGCAAACGTATCTGTTTATAATATCGAAGGTAAAGAAGTTGGTACAATCGATTTAAGCGATGCAGTGTTTGGTGTTGAAGTAAATGAACACCTCGTACACATGGCAGTAGTAAGCCAGCTTGCAAACAAACGTCAGGGAACACAGAAAGCGAAAACTCGTTCTGAAGTTTCCGGAGGTGGAAGAAAACCATGGAGACAGAAAGGAACAGGTCATGCAAGACAGGGTTCTACAAGATCTCCACAGTGGACAGGCGGCGGAGTTGTATTTGCTCCAACACCTAGAGATTACTCCTTCAAGTTAAATAAGAAGGAAAAGAGATTAGCACTGAAATCCGCTTTAACAAGCAGATTACAGGAAAACAAATTGATCGTTGTTGACGAACTGAAATTCGACGAAGTAAAGACAAAGAACTTCAAGCAGGTTATGGATAACCTCAAAGTTGAAAAAGGTCTTGTAATCCTTGCTGAGAACGATGCAAACACAGTTCTTTCCGCAAGAAACCTTGCTTCAATCGATACAACATTAACAAGCCAGATCAATGTATATGACATTATGAAAGCCGGAACTATTGTTCTTACAAAAGACTCCGCAGCAAAGATTGAGGAGGTGTACGCATAATGGCAGATATCAAATATTATGACGTAATTCTGAAACCTGTAGTAACAGAAAAGAGCATGAACGCTATGGGCGAAAAGAAATATACTTTCCTGGTTCATCCGGAAGCAAACAAGTCTCAGATCAAAGAAGCTGTTGAAAAGATGTTCGACGGTGTTAAGGTAGCAAAGGTTAACACAATGAACAACGACGGTAAGAAGAAAAGACGTGGTATGGTAGTTGGAACAACTGCTAAGACAAAGAAAGCCATCGTACAGCTGACTGAGGAAAGCAAAGACATCGAGATCTTCGCAGGACTGTAAGATCGGTCTTTGACAGGCAATAAACACAGTAAAGTGTGATAACAAATCGCAGATTGAAAGGAGAAACAATCATGGGAATTAAGACATATAACCCATATACACCTTCCAGAAGAAACATGACTGGATCTGATTTCTCTGAAATTACAAAGACAGTACCGGAAAAATCCCTTTGTGTAGCAATGCCAAAGCATTCCGGACGTAATAATCAGGGTAAAATCACAGTAAGACATCACGGTGGTGGTGCAAAGAAGAAATACAGAATTATCGATTTCAAGAGAAATGGTAAAGATGGTATCCCGGCAACAGTAGTTGGCGTTGAATACGATCCAAACAGAACAGCTAACATCGCACTGATCTGCTACGCAGACGGCGAGAAAGCATATATCCTTGCTCCTGAAGGATTAACAGACGGTATGACTGTTATGAGCGGAGCAGAAGCAGAAGTACGCATCGGTAACTGCTTACCTTTAGCAGCTATCCCGGTAGGTACACAGGTACACAACATCGAGCTTCATCCTGGTAAGGGTGGACAGATGGTTCGTAGTGCAGGTAACAGCGCACAGCTCATGGCTAAAGAAGGTAAGTACGCAACACTTCGTCTTCCTTCAGGCGAAATGAGAATGGTACCGATTGAATGTAGAGCTACAGTCGGTATCGTAGGTAACGGAGATCACAGCCTTGTTAAGATTGGTAAAGCAGGACGTAAGCGTCACATGGGTATCCGCCCAACAGTCCGCGGTTCTGTTATGAACCCTAATGACCATCCACACGGTGGTGGTGAAGGTAGAGCACCAATCGGTCGTCCTGGCCCATGTACACCTTGGGGCAAACCTGCTCTTGGTCTTAAGACACGTAAGAAGAAAAAATCTTCTAACAAGCTGATCGTAAGACGTAGAGACGGAAAAGCCTTAAAATAAGCTGACGCTTATTTTAAGGCTTGGAAGAAGCAAGGACGGTTTCTTCCGGTTCACAACGGTGATCCGGGGAGAGATAAGAGACGGCTTCTTCCGGTCTTTGAAAAAAATAATAAAAAATTGGAAAACCGGGAGAAGTTTTACTTGCTTCTTCCGGTAATCTCTGATATAATAAACAAGATGTTCGGAGTCCGAGGAAACACACGGCAGTGTGTAAAGGGGACTGACAAAATAGGAGGTAAATTATGGCTCGTTCATTAAAAAAAGGACCATTCGCTGATGCAAGCCTGCTGAAAAAAGTAGACGCTATGAATGCATCCGGTGACAAATCTGTTATTAAGACATGGTCACGTCGTTCTACAATCTTCCCTCAGTTCGTTGGTCATACCATCGCTGTTCATGACGGAAGAAAACATGTACCTGTATATGTAACAGAGGATATGGTTGGACATAAACTTGGTGAGTTCGTTGCAACAAGAACTTACAGAGGACATGGAAAAGACGAAAAGAAATCAGGCGTTAGATAAGATATTTGAAAGGAGGTTTCATCCATGGCTAAGGGACATAGAAGTCAGATTAAAAGAGAGAGAAATGAAGTAAAAGATACCAGACCTTCCGCTAAGTTATCTTACGCAAGAGTGTCTGTTCAGAAAGCTTGTTTCGTATTAGACGCAATCCGTGGAAAGGATGTTCAGACAGCATTAGCTATCGTAACATACAATCCGAGATATGCTTCAAGCTTAGTAAAGAAATTATTAGAGTCAGCAATCGCAAACGCTGAGAACAACAATGGAATGAAAGCAGAAAACCTTTATGTTGCAGAGTGCTACGCAAATAAAGGACCGACAATGAAGAGAATCAGACCGAGAGCACAGGGTAGAGCTTACAGAATCGAGAAGAGAATGAGCCACATCACAATCGTGCTTGACGAGAAATAAGGAGGTCAAATATGGGACAGAAAGTTAATCCACATGGCTTAAGAGTCGGCGTTATCAAAGACTGGGACTCTAAATGGTATGCGGAAGCAGATTTTGCAGATTTCTTAGTAGAAGATTACAATATCAGAACATATCTGAAAAAGAAATTATATGCAGCAGGTGTTTCTAAGATCGAGATCGAGAGAGCATCTGACCGTGTGAAAGTTATCATCTACACAGCTAAACCGGGTGTAGTAATCGGAAAAGGCGGAGCTGAGATCGAGAAGATCAAAGGCGAAGTTCAGAAATTCACAGATAAGAAATTAGTTGTTGATATCAAAGAAGTTAAAAGACCGGATCGTGATGCTCAGTTAGTAGCTGAGAACATTGCATTACAGTTAGAGAACCGTGTTTCTTTCCGTAGAGCAATGAAATCCTGCATGGGAAGAACCATGAAATCAGGAGCAAAGGGAATCAAAACATCCTGTTCCGGACGTCTTGGCGGTGCTGATATGGCTCGTACAGAGTTCTATTCAGAGGGAACTATTCCGCTTCAGACATTAAGAGCTGATATTGATTATGGATTCGCTGAGGCAGATACAACCTACGGTAAAGTTGGTGTTAAGGTTTGGATCTACAAAGGCGAGGTACTTCCGACAAGAGCTAATAAGGAAGGAGGAGTACAGTAATGTTAATGCCAAAAAGAGTAAAACATCGTAAACAGTTCCGTGGTTCTATGAGCGGAAAGGCTACAAGAGGTAATACGATCACTTATGGTGAGTATGGTATTATTTCAACTGAGCCATGCTGGATCAAAGCAAACCAGATCGAGGCAGCCCGTGTTGCGATGACAAGATATATCAAACGTGGTGGTAAAGTTTGGATCAAAATTTTCCCAGAGAAACCAATTACTCATAAACCTATGGGTGTTCGTATGGGTAAAGGAAAGGGTGCTCCAGAGTACTGGGTAGCCGTTGTGAAACCAGGTCGTGTATTATTTGAAATCTCCGGTGTTCCGGAAGACGTTGCGAAAGAAGCGTTACGTCTTGCTACACACAAATTACCTTGCAAATGTAAAGTAGTTTCACGTGCAGATTTAGAAGGCGGTGTATCAAATGAAAACTAGTAAATATTTAGAAGAATTAAAAGGCCAGTCTGTAACAGACTTAAATGCGCAGTTAGTAGAAGCTAAAAAAGAACTTTTCAATTTGAGATTCCAGAACGCAACGAATCAGCTGGACAACACAAGCAGAATCAAAGAAGTAAGAAAGAATATTGCAAGAATTCAGACAATCATTACTGAGAAAGAAAAAGTTGCGCAGTAGGATTCCAGAAAGGAGATTAATCGGTCGTGGAAGAAAGAAATCTTAGAAAAACACGTGTTGGTATTGTTGTAAGCGACAAGATGGATAAAACAATCACTGTTGCAATCCAGGATAACGTAAGACATCCTCTTTACAACAAGATCGTTAAGAAAACATACAAATTAAAAGCTCATGACGAGAATAACGAATGTAAGATCGGTGATAAAGTAAAAGTTATGGAGACAAGACCATTATCGAAAGATAAGAGATGGAGACTTGTAGAAATCATGGAAAGAGCAAAATAATTAAAGGAGGCTACAAGCATGGTACAACAGGAAAGTAGACTTAAGGTAGCCGATAACACAGGAGCAAGAGAGTTACTCGTTATTCGTGTTATGGGTGGATCTACTAGAAGATATGCGAATATTGGTGATGTAGTAGTTGCTACGGTCAAAGAGGCAACACCAGGCGGTGTTGTTAAAAAAGGTGATGTCGTAAAAGCTGTAGTTGTTCGTTCAGTAAAAGGCGCACGTCGTAAAGACGGTTCTTATATCAAATTTGATGAAAACGCAGCAGTTATTATTAAAGATGACAAAACTCCAAGAGGAACACGTATTTTTGGACCAGTAGCAAGAGAGCTTCGTGAGAAACAGTTCATGAAAATTGTTTCCTTAGCTCCGGAAGTATTGTAGGAGGACCAGGATATGGCAACCATGAAAATTAAAAAAGGCGATATGGTCAAAGTGATCGCTGGTAAAGATAAAGACAAAGAAGGCAAAGTTATTGCTGTAAATACAAAGAACAATACCGTTCTGGTAGAGGGTATCAACATGGTGACAAAACATGCAAAACCAAGCATGGCTAATCAGCAGGGTGGTATCATCCATCAGGAGGGACCTGTTGACATTTCAAACGTTATGTATCTTCACAAAGGAACAGCTACCCGCGTAGGTTTCAAGATGGATGGAGATAAAAAAGTACGTTTCGCAAAGAAAACAGGCGAAGTGATCGATTAATTGAAGAGAGGAGGCAAAACAGTTGAGCAGACTTAAAGAACAGTACCAGAATGAGATCGTAGATGCTATGATCAAAAAATTTGGATATAAAAATATCATGGAAGTGCCGAAGCTCGATAAGATCGTTGTAAACATGGGCGTTGGCGAAGCAAAAGAGAACGCAAAATTATTAGAAGCTGCAATCAAAGATATGGAGACAATCACAGGTCAGAAAGCAGTTCCTACAAAAGCTAAAAACGCGATTGCAAACTTCAAGATTAGAGAAGGAATGGCAATCGGTTGTAAGACAACACTGCGTGGCGAGAAGATGTACGAGTTTATGGATCGTTTAATCAACCTTGCATTACCGCGTGTACGTGACTTCAGAGGTGTTAACCCGAATGCATTTGACGGCCGTGGAAACTATGCCCTTGGTATCAAAGAGCAGTTAATCTTCCCGGAGATCGAGTATGATAAAGTTGATAAAGTTCGTGGTATGGATATCATTTTCGTTACCACAGCAAAAACAGACGAAGAAGCTCGTGAGTTATTGACATTGTTCAATATGCCGTTCGCCAAATAATAGGAGGGAATTTTAATGGCTAAAACATCTATGAAAGTAAAACAGCAGCGTAAACCAAAGTTCTCTACCAGAGCTTACACACGTTGCAAAATTTGTGGACGTCCACATTCTGTTTTAAGAAAATACGGAATCTGCAGAGTATGTTTCCGTGAATTAGCATACAAAGGCCAGATACCAGGCGTTAAGAAAGCAAGCTGGTAATCAGACGGCTGTGTCCGCTATGTGCGGCGCAGTAACTTAATAAAGGAGGAAATATACATCATGACAACAAGTGATCCAATCGCAGATATGCTTACAAGAATCCGTAATGCAAATACTGCTAAACATGATACAGTTG
>USDN01000042.1 GCA_900553515.1 uncultured Blautia sp.
TTTCCCCTCAAGATTGAGGGGTAGGGGAGTTGAGATGCCGTAGGCATTTTTTTATATGAGGTGACACAGAAAATGGAAGCAAGGGAAATTCTGACCAGATTTAAGCAAAATGAAATAACATTAGAAGAAGCGGAACGTTATTTCAGGAAAAAACCTTTTGAGGAAATGGAATATGCGAAGCTGGATTCTTACCGGGAGATACGCAGCGGTTTTCCGGAAGTGATTTTCTGCAGTGGCAAGGCAGATACACATTTTAAGGAGATATTTAAAAAGTTATACGAGGAAAATGGAGAGGTGTTTGGAACCAGAGCATCACGGCATCAGTACCAACTGATAAAAGAAATATTTCCTCAGGTGGAATATGACGAGATATCACATATCATCAAGATTGAGAAAAAGAAGAAAGAGAAGGCAGGAAAGATTGCTGTCTGCACAGCAGGAACGGCAGATATCCCGGTGGCGGAGGAAGCTGCCCAGACGGCAGAGTTTTTTGGATCAAACGTAGAACGGATTTATGATGTAGGAGTCAGCGGGATCCATCGCCTGTTTTCACGGCTGGAAGTGATCCAGGAGGCAAATTGTGTGATTGCAGTGGCAGGAATGGAAGGCGCTCTTGCCAGTGTCCTTGGGGGACTTGTAGACAAGCCGGTGATCGCAGTACCTACTTCTGTAGGCTACGGGGCAAGCATGAATGGTCTTTCGGCGCTTTTGACAATGATTAATTCCTGTGCAAATGGAATTGCAGTGGTAAATATTGATAACGGCTATGGGGCAGGATATATTGCAACACAGATCAATCGGCTGGGAGTAAGAGGAAAAGAAAGTAAGCAGGAGTAATTTATGGGAAGAACATTATATTTAGAATGCTGTTCAGGGATCAGCGGAGATATGACAGTGGCAGCACTTCTGGATCTGGGAGCGGACAGAAAGGTTTTGGAAAAGACTCTTTCCAGTCTGCATATAGGTGGATTTGAGACAGAAGTCACAAGGGTAAAAAAATCTGGATTGGATGCCTGTGATTTTCGAGTGATTCTTGACGAAGAACATGAAAATCACGATCACGATATGGAATACCTTCATGGGCATCATAAATTATCAGAAGAACATCCACATCATGGAACACATCATCAGCATCATCACAGAGGGATTTTGGAGATCCGAAAGATTATTCTGGAATCAGAAATGACGGATCGGGCAAAAGAGACTGCAGTTTCTGTTTTTGAGATCCTTGCCAGTGCAGAAGCAAAGGCTCATGGAGTATCCAGAGAAGAGGTGCATTTTCATGAAGTAGGAGCCATAGATTCTATAGTGGATATTGCCGCAGCCGCTATCTGCCTGGATGATCTGGATATTACGGATGTGATTGTTACAAAATTGTATGAAGGAACAGGAACAGTGCGCTGCCAGCATGGAGTGATCCCCATACCTGTTCCGGCAGTGGTAAATATTGTTCAGGAGAATGGACTTTCTCTTCAGATAACAGATGTGGAGGGAGAACTGGTCACACCTACAGGTGCCGCTATTGCAGCTGCGGTGCGGACTTCTGACCGTCTTCCGGAGGAGTTTATAATAGAAAAAACCGGCATCGGGGCGGGAAAAAGACAGTATACCTGTCCGGGAATCCTGAGAGCTATGCTGATCCGGGAGAAAAAATCAGAAAAAAAGGTCAGAGTCCAGGAACAGGATGTAATCTGGAAACTGGAAACAAATATGGATGACTGCACAGGGGAAGAACTGGGAAATGTAGTACGTCTTCTTTTTGAAGCAGGAGCCAGAGATGTTTATTATACACCGATATACATGAAAAAGAACCGTCCTGCTTATGAGCTTTCTGTTATCTGTACGGAAGACAGGATTCCTTTTCTGGAAGATGTTATTTTTGAGGAGACAACGACTATCGGAATCAGAAGGAATTGTATGGGGCGGACAATTCTGAAAAGAGAGATCAGGAAATTCTGTATAGATGGATTTCAGGTGAAGATAAAGATGTGTACACTTCCAAATGGTCAGGTACGCTGCTATCCGGAATATGACAGTGTAACAGCTTTTGCAGAAAAAAAACACATCGGCTACAGAGAGGCATGGGAAGAAATCAGGGACTACTGGAAGAAAGAAAGGTGAGGAATTCATGAAGACAGGGTTGATTCTGGAAGGCGGTGCAATGCGGGGAATCTATACGGCAGGTGTACTGGACGTATTTATGGAAAAAGAGGTACATTTTGATGGTGTGATCGGAGTTTCAGCAGGAGCTCTCCATGGGTGTTCCTTTGTCTCGGAACAAAAGGGCAGAAGCATCCGGTATTATAAGAATTACAGAAATGACAGGCATTTTATGAGTTTCTGGAATCTGCTCCATACAGGAGAAGTGGTAGGCAAAAAATTCTGCTATCACGATATCCCTGAAAGACTGGATCCGTATGATTATGAGGCTTTTGTGAAATCGGACACGGCTTTTTATGCAGTTTGTACCAATCTGGAAACAGGAAAGGCAGAATATATACAGATCACAGATATGCTGAATCAGGTGGATGTGATGCGCGCTTCTGCTTCTATGCCATATGTATCCCATATAGTTCCATGGCAGGGGATGAAGCTTCTGGATGGAGGATGTGCAGACAGTATCCCTATCCATCAGTTTAAAAAAATGGGTTATGAGAAAAATGTGGTGGTGCTTACCCGGGAAGAGGGATTTATAAAAAAACCAGAAACTGTAAAGCTTGCAGAAATTTATTATCACAGATATCCGAAGTTTGTGGAGGCTTTAAAAACAAGACATGAAGTATATAACAGGACAATTGAGGATATCCATAAAATGGAACAGGAAGGAGAGGTTTTTGTGATCCGCCCCAGCGAGAAACTGACCATTGGGAGGATGGAAAGTGATCTTGATGAGATACAGAGAGTGTATGATCTGGGCAGAAAAGATGCAGAAAAGGCTGTCTGCAGAATGAAAGAATGGATGAGAGGATCCGGCAGATAAAACGCCAAATAAAGGGTCAGATAAAAGGGAGGGGAAGTTATGATTGATACGATTGTTAATATGATTAACCAGATTGATAAGATGGTATGGGGATGGTGGATGATCATTCTGCTTTTGGGAACCCATATTTTTATGACTGTCAGGACTGGATTTATTCAGAGAAAGATCGGGAAAGCCATTCGTTTATCCGTAACAAAAGATCCGGATGGGGAAGGTGAAGTAAGTCAGTTTGGAGCACTTGCAACAGCTTTGGCTTCAACGATTGGTACGGGAAACATCATCGGTGTTGGAACGGCTGTGGCACTTGGAGGTCCCGGAGCTGTGTTTTGGTGCTGGATCACAGGAGTGTTTGGGATTGCTACAAAGTACAGTGAATCCCTGATTGCAGTGAAATATCGTATTAAGACAAAAGACGGAAGAATGCAGGGCGGCGCCATGTATGCACTGGAGAGAGGCCTGAATATGAGATGGCTGGGTCTGGTTTTTGCCTTTATGGGAGGTTTTGCATCTTTTGGAATTGGCTGTGCAACTCAGGTAAATGCAATTGCGACTGTGTGTGAGGAAAATCTGCATATTGCACCTGCCATGGTGGGAATCATAGTTGCAGTTCTGACGGCTCTTGTGATCTTTGGCGGAATTCGTTCTATTGCAAAGGTCTGTGAAAAACTGGTGCCTTTTATGGCCGCTTTTTATGTGGTGGGCTGTGTGATCATCCTGGGTCTGAACTTTGATTTTATCATCCCGGCTGTTCAGACGATCTGTAAACTTGCTTTTACTCCGGGAGCGGCTGCCGGAGGTCTTGTAGGAAGAGGAATCATGATGGCTATGCAGTATGGAATTGCCAGAGGTCTGTTTTCTAATGAATCCGGTCTTGGGTCTGCACCTATTGCAGCGGCTGCTGCACAGACAAGAAATCCTGTTCGTCAGGCACTGGTATCCAGTACAGGGACTTTCTGGGATACCGTGGTGGTCTGCCTGATGACAGGGCTTGTACTTGTGACCAGTATCATGAAAAATCCAGCCATTGATATGGGAAATATCACAGATGGAGGAATTCTTACCACACTTGCATTTCAGCAGATTCCGGTACTGGGACCAGTGATCCTTGTGGTAGGCATCATCTCCTTTGCTTATTCTACAGTGCTGGGATGGGCCTACTATGGAGAACGCTGTGTAGAATACTTTGCAGGCAGGAAAGGTTTGATCCCATACAGGATCCTGTACATTTTGGTCGCTGCTGCAGCGCCGGTAGTTTCACTGAATCTTGTGTGGACGATTGCAGATATTCTGAATGCGTTAATGGCGATTCCAAATCTGATCGCGGTTCTGCTTTTGTCAAATGTGATCGTAAGCGAGACGAAAAAATATATTAATGATCTCGACAGGAAGGACGATACACCGATAGAGACGATTGAAAGGTAAAAGCCTGGTTTTGGAGGAAAATAAGTATGCATGAAGGATATGTGGATCCTGAACTTAAAGTGATCGCAAAAATACACAATGATTTTCCGGAAAAATTCGGGATACCTCATCAGAGTAATTGGCTGAAAGAACAAAAAGCACAGATTATTTTTGAACCGGAATATCGGGTTGCAGAAGCGTTTCGGGGAATTGAAGAATATGATTATATATGGCTGATCTGGCAGTTTTCTGAGGCTGTGGGGAAAAAATGGTCTCCAACTGTAAGACCACCGCGGTTAGGCGGGAACGTAAGGAAGGGAGTGTTTGCTACCAGATCTCCTTTCCGGCCGAACAGCCTGGGGCTTTCTTCTGTGCGTCTGGAAAAAGTGGAATTTCACCCGGAATTAGGCCCGGTACTCCATATTTCCGGAGCAGATCTTATGAACGGAACTCCTATATTTGATATTAAGCCATATCTTCCTTATGTGGACGGGCATCCTCAGGCATCAGGAGGATTTACAGATCAGATCAAAGATCACCGGCTCAGGGTGGAATTTCCGGAAGAATATTTAAAAGAGATTCCAAAAGAAAAAAGAAAAGCCCTGACGGAGGTACTGGAAAACGATCCCCGTCCAGGATATCAGGAAGATCCTGAAAGGATTTACGGACTTGCATATGGAAAGAAAAATATAAGATTTCATGTAAAAGATGGAGTACTGACCGTGTGTGGTGTATCAGATTATAAAAAATCATGACTGAAATAAAATCCAGTCGGAGAAATTTCGCTAAAATAAAAGAAATACTTGCAAAACACCTCTTTTTTCAATAAAATAAAAAACATACTTTGATATATTAAAGCTGAAAAGAGATGAAAAAAGGGTGAGGAGGAAATTATGATGAAAAAAGTTGTAAAATTTGGAGGAAGTTCTCTGGCAAATGCAGAACAGTTCTGTAAAGTAGGAGAGATTATCCGCAGTGATGAGAGCAGACGTTATGTGGTGCCGTCTGCACCGGGAAAAAGATTTTCAGGAGACACAAAAGTTACGGATCTTCTTTATGCCTGCTATGATAAGGCTGCAAAGGGAAAAGAATTTAGTGGTATTTTTAAAGAGATCAAAGAAAGATACTACGAGATCATAAGAGGTCTGAAACTGGAGCTTTCTCTTGAGGAGGAATTTGCTCAGATCGAAAAAGACTTCCAGGCACAGGCAGGAACTGAATATGCGGCATCCAGAGGAGAATTTCTGAATGGAAAGATCATGGCGGCATATCTTGGATATGAGTTTATAGATGCAGCATCAGTGATCCGCTTTGACAAAAATGGAAATTTTGATTCAGAAAAAACAGACAGGCTTTTAAGCAAACGTCTTGGAAAATGTGCCAATGCAGTTATTCCAGGATTTTATGGAGCCATGGAGGACGGAACAGTAAAAACCTTTTCCAGAGGAGGTTCGGATGTAACGGGATCTCTTGTTGCAAAGGCTGTTCAGGCAGATGTGTATGAAAACTGGACAGATGTATCAGGATTCCTTGTGACAGACCCGAGAATAGTGGATGATCCGGCTGTGATAGAAACGATCACATACAGAGAACTTCGAGAACTGTCTTATATGGGGGCTACCGTTCTGCATGAAGAAGCGATCTTTCCGGTGAGAAAAGAAGGCATCCCCATCAATATCAGAAATACAAACCGTCCAGATGACAAAGGAACCTTTATTGTAGAAAGTACCTGCCGGAAACCGCGATATGTGATCACAGGAATTGCCGGAAAGAAGGGATTTTGTTCTATCAACATTGAAAAATCTATGATGAACAGTGAAGTTGGATTTGGAAGAAAGGTCCTTCAGGTATTTGAGGACCAGGGGATCAGTTTTGAACATGTTCCGTCAGGAATCGATACAATGACCGTTTATGTTCATCAGGACGAGTTTGAGGAAAAAGAGCAGCAGGTGATCGCAGGGATCCACAGAGCAGTCCAGCCGGATTTTGTAGAGATGGAATCAGACCTTGCCCTGATTGCAGTGGTAGGAAGAGGCATGAAATCTCAGAGAGGAACAGCGGGACGTGTATTTGCAGCTCTGGCACATGCACATGTAAATGTGAAAATGATCGATCAGGGATCCAGTGAGCTGAATATCATCATAGGTGTTGAAAATCGTGATTTTGAAACAGCGGTAAAAGCAATCTATGATATTTTTGTGATGACACAGATTTAATAAAAAATGCAGAGAGAAAATTTCCAGTTGGAAAGGATCTCTCTGTATTTTTTATTTAGTGGCTTGACAGGAACGTTTGTTTGGTATAAAATAAAACAAACAAATGTTCGGAGGTGCATGCAATGGTATACAAGGAGTCAATGAACATAATGGAAAAGCTGGAGATCCTGGCAGATGCAGCGAAGTATGATGTTGCCTGTACTTCCAGCGGGACTGACAGGAAAGGTGATAGCTCCGGTATCGGCAACAGTATCACAGCGGGAATCTGTCATAGCTTTTCAGGAGATGGACGCTGCATTAGTTTATTAAAAGTTCTTTATACCAATGAATGTGTATTTGACTGTAAATACTGTGTGAACCGGGCATCTAATGATGTGGTGCGGGCAAGTTTCACTCCGGAAGAGATCAGTCGTCTTACTATAGAATTTTACCGGAGAAATTATATTGAAGGATTATTCCTCAGTTCAGGGGTCAAGGATTCTCCGGATGCCACAATGGAGGAACTGATCCGATCAGCAGAAATTTTAAGGAATCAGTATCATTTTCAGGGATATATCCATCTTAAGGCAATTCCGGGTGCTTCTCCGGAACTGATCTGCAGAGCAGGCTATCTGGCTGACCGTATGAGTGTGAACCTGGAACTTCCTACTGCGGAGGGATTGAAGAAACTTGCTCCGCACAAAAGCAGACGGACGATATTAAGACCTATGAAGCAGATCCAGACAGTTTGTGAAGAAAATAAGCGGGAGCTGACTGTTTATCGCCATGCTCCAGAGTTTGTACCGGCAGGTCAAAGTACGCAGATGATCATCGGAGCAGTTGGGGAAAGCGATTTTCAGATCGTATCGACAGCAGAAGCATTATACAGGAAGTTTTCTTTGAAACGGGTTTTTTATTCTGCATTTGTATCTGTCAATGAAGACAAAGATCTTCCGGTGCTTCCACAGGGACCGCCTCTTCTCAGAGAACATAGATTGTATCAGGCGGATTGGCTGCTTCGGTTTTATGGATTCCGGTCAGAAGAGCTTCTGTCAGAGGAGCATCCGAATTTTAATTTGTTTCTTGATCCTAAGTGTGATTGGGCCATAAGCCATCTGCAGTATTTTCCTGTGGAGATTAATAAAGCAGATTACAGAACTCTTCTCAGAGTGCCGGGCATAGGAGAAAAATCAGCCAGAAGGATCATTGGGGCCAGAAGATATCATTCTCTGGATTTTTCGGAGCTTAAGAAGATTGGAGTTGTTCTGAAACGGGCTGTTTATTTTATTACCTGTAATGGCCGGCAGATGTATCCAATGAAGCTTGAGGAGGATTATATTGTAAGGAACATTCTGGAACCAGGAAAGATGCCTTTTTCTTCTTCGGAAATCACATATAGACAGCTTTCCCTGTTTGACGATGATAAGATGATAATGGACAGAAATGAGGTGTTGTCAAGTGGGCTATGAGAAGAAGATATTGGTTTGTGATAATTCTATAGAAGGAATTTTTACAGCAGTCTATGATGGATGGCATTGGGAAAACAGAGGGATTTCAGTGAAAATTGCAGTGGAAGAGCCAGAGTATCCGGAATTATTTGCAGACAGAGTGGATATTGCGTCTGACAGTGAAAAGGCTGTGAAAGTTGCGAGATCTGTAAGGCGTAAACTGGGAGAACAGGTATATGAGGCGGTCTGTTATGCGGCGGTTTCCGTACATCCAGATAAGGGAACCGCTGTGTTTTATCTTTTGAGAAAGGCATTAGGGAACAGGCGGTGTGATACGCATGTACTGGAAGCGCTGGCAGATCCGGCGGTAAGTCTGGTATCCTCTTTGAGGATCAAGGTATGGCATGAAATTCATCGGTTTTACGGTTTCGTTCGCTTTCGGCAGATGCCAGGGGGGATTTTGGTTTCAGCCATTCGTCCTGAAAATGATATTCTGGAACTTTTGGGACCTCATTTTTCCAATCGTTTTCCAAATGAAAACTGGATGATTTATGATGAAGAAAGAGAAAAAGTCCTGGTTCATGAAAGGGGAAAAGAGTGCTGCGTTTATGTGCAGACAGCATTTAATAAGGAAGACGGGAAATTTCCGGAAGATCATGATGAATATGAAGATTTATGGAGAACGTTTTGCTCTTGTATAGCCATAAAGGAAAGAACAGATCGGAAGCTGCAAAAACAGTTTGTACCGTTGAAATTTCGTTCAAATATGCTGGAATTCAATTAATAAAATTACATTGGATCTGTGTCGGTACAGCAGAATGCCGCCTTACTCTACTGGTGCGGTGATATATTTATCCTGCTGTGAAGAGTCATATATCTGATTATATATATATTGAAAAGTGACTGGAAAAGCTGTAAACATAAATTAAAAATTGTATAATAAGTCAAAAAATGTGAAAAAATCTTTAAGCCTGTTGACAAAAGCCTCTCATAGTGCCAAAATACGCCTGAACAGAAACGAACAGGAGGGAAAACAAATGAACGAACATCAGATTATGCTAAATGCAACGGAAGACGTACAGGAATTTGTAAATGCAGCCAGCAAATGTGATTTTGATATCGACATTTTTTATAACAGGATCATTATTGATGCAAAGTCCCTGCTGGGTATTCTCAGTATGGATCTGACGAGACAGCTGACGGTCAGATGTTATGGAGACAATCCTCATTTTAATAAGGTTATAGAGAAGTTTGCTGTTGCATAAACAGACAAAGGAGCTGCTGCATGAAATTACAGCAGCTTTCTTTATGCAACAGGAAAGCAGTACGTTTTGTACTGACTTTCCTGCTATATAAAACGCTCCGCGAGGATGCGAAAAATTTATCAGGAGCAGAAGCATATGGAAAAGACAGTGATCCGTATTTCTGTCCGCAGTCTTGTAGAGTTTATTTTGCGGAGCGGAGACCTTGACAGCAGAAGAGGGGCAATGGATAAGGAGGCTATGCAAAAGGGAAGCCGCCTCCACAGAAAGATTCAGAGGCAAATGGGAAGTAATTACCGGCCGGAGGTTTCTCTGAAACATGACACAGAGTATGAAGATCTGATTCTGAGGGTAGAGGGAAGAGCAGATGGTATTTTTACAGAAGATGGAAAGACCTGTATTGATGAGATCAAAGGTGTATACAGGAATGTAGGAACTCTGGACTCCGCCGTACCGGTACACAGGGCTCAGGCTATGTGCTATGCCTGCATCACAGCTGTTCAGGAAAATCTGGAAGAAATTGATGTACAGATGACATATGCGAATCTGGATACAGAGGAGATCCGGAGATTTCGAGAGACATTGACCAGAAAATATCTGAAAAACTGGTTTCAGGATCTTGTTGACCAATATCATAAATGGGTTTCTTATCGCCAGTCATGGAAAGAAAAAAGAGATGCATCCATGAAGGAACTGGAATTTCCGTTTTCTTACAGAAAAGGCCAGAGAGAGATGGTAACAGGTGTTTATCACGCCGTTTCCAGCAAAAAGCAGATTTTTGTCCAGGCGCCTACCGGGGTAGGAAAAACGATGTCTTCTGTGTTTCCGGCTGTACGGGCAGTGGGAGAGGGAAAAGGTGAGATGATTTTTTATCTTACAGCCAAGACGATCACAAGAACGGTTGCTCAGGATGCTTTTGAGATTTTGAGACAGCGAGGATTGCTTTTTCAGACCGTGACTATTACCGCCAGGGAAAAGTTATGCTGCTGCGAAAAGCCGGAATGTACGCCGGAAAAATGTCCTTATGCAAAGGGACATTTTGACAGAGTCAACGAAGCAGTTTATGAATTATGGACATCGGAGCAGTTTTTTTCCAGAGAAAAGATCATAGCTCAGGCAGAAAAATTTAAAGTTTGTCCATTTGAAATGTGCCTGGATCTTTCTTTATGGGTAGATGGCGTGATCTGTGATTATAATTATGTATTCGATCCTAACGTCCATTTAAAACGCTTTTTTGGAGAAAATGTTTCAGGAGAATATATTTTTCTTATTGATGAAGCACACAATCTGGTAGAACGTGGAAGGGAAATGTACAGTGCTTCTCTGGCAAGAGAGGACATTATGGAAGTCCGTAGATTTGTAAAACCTTATAGTCCGAAACTGTACCGCGTTCTGGGCAGAGTGGCAAAGCAGATGCTGGAATTAAAAAAAGAAAGTGATCCCTGTCTGGTAATGGAAAATACGGGAACGCTTCCACTGACTCTTCTTCAGGCACAGGGAGAGATGGACAGACTTTTAGAGGAACCTCCTTCTCAGGAGGTAGTGGACGGCATTCTGGATCTTTATTTTGATATACGGGATTTCCTGAATATTTCAGAGCTGACAGATGAGAATTATGTGATCTACGGGGCTGCAGGAGAGGATGGAAAATACAGAGTCCGTCTTTATTGTGTGAATCCGGCAGCCAATCTGCAGGAATACCTGAACAAAGGACGCAGTGCAGTGTTTTTTTCTGCAACGCTGATCCCTATGAAGTATTACAGAAGCCTTCTCAGCACAAGAGAAGATGATTATGGGATTTATGTGAGATCCCCTTTTGATCAGAAAAACAGATGCATTCTTATATGTGCGGATGTAAGCAGCCGTTATACCAGAAGAGGATATGAGGAATACAGAAAGATCGCGGAATATATTGCAAGAATGGCATGGCAGAAAAAAGGAAATTATATGGTGTTCTTTCCCTCATATCGACTGATGGAAGATGTTTTTCAGGTATATGAAGAGGAATTTTCATCTGACTGGGTAAGATGCATCTGTCAGACTTCTTCCATGAATGAACGGGAAAGAGAAGAGTTTTTGGAAGAATTTAAAGATCAGAAAGAAGAAACCCTGTTAGGTTTTTGTATTATGGGAGGGATTTTTTCCGAGGGGATAGATCTTATGGGAGACCGCCTGATCGGAGCAGCGGTTATAGGGACAGGACTTCCACAGGTGAGTTTGGAAAGAGAACTTCTGAAACAATATTATGATAAACGGGGGGAATGTGGGTTTGACCATGCATATAGATATCCGGGAATGAATAAAGTCCTTCAGGCAGCTGGAAGAGTGATCCGGACACGGGAGGATACAGGAACGATCCTTCTTATGGACGAACGCTTTTTGAATACGGATTATCGGATGCTGTTTCCGGCAGAATGGGAGGATGCAGCTGTATGCAGACTGGGAAATGTAGAGCAGCACCTGAAGCAGTTTTGGAATGGATTCCCTGAGGAGATTTCTTGACATCTGAGAAAATTCAGGTATACTGTAGTAAAGTTTCAGATAGAGAAAATCCAGCTGTCAGGTCCTGACAGGGACAAAGAAGCTGGCTGGAATAAAGGAGAGATTTATGAAAGCTGGAATCAGTACCCGTCTCGGAGTGCTTTTGGGAATTTTATTTCTGTGTCTGCTTCCTTCATCAGTACAGGCAGCAGCCGAAGAAAATTTGTTTTCCCATGTGGAGGAGGCACAGATCCGTCCGATAAAAGACGGATCCGAAAAATATCTTTTAAAAAGTGACAGTTTTTATTGTCTTAAGAAAGATGGGACAAAACATGCAGAAGCCGGTGTTCATTATTTTGATCATATGGAAATTGACGGCACAGTTTTTAATGGCTTTTATTATCATGATGAAACGGGACATTTTATGGCGGGAACACCTCATATAGTCTCGATCAAAGGGCTTTCCTGTGAGACAGAGGATTCGGAGAAAGTATTTGACGGGCTGTATATGGCAAACAATCTGGGAAAACTCTCAGTAGCTCCACAGATCCGTTATATTTCTGGGCTGATGATAGATAAGACCCCATATGAAGGTTACTATTATTTTAATGAAGACGGCCGTATGGTTACAGAACCAGGGCTTCATACACTGGAAATGGCATCTAATGGACAGATGTTTTCCGGTACTTATTATTTTGGCGGAAATAATGGTGTTCTGGTACAGGAAGCCGGTGTGACACCGGAAGGATTTCCTGTAGATGAGACCGGAAAAGTTTCCGACATGGAGAACCTGGGGATGAACACGCTGGAGCCTCAGTTAAAATCTATGATCGCAGGGTATGAAGGAACCTGGAGTGTTTATGTAAAAAATCTGAATACAGAAGAGGAGATCATTCTGAATGATCAGAAGATATATCCGGCCAGTCTGATCAAGGCATTTGTTATGGCGGCATCTTATGAAAATATGGATCAGATACTGGAACATGAAGCGGCTCTTATGAAAAAGGAACCGGATGACGCTGCGGTACAGACAAAAGTTAATGATCTGTTATGGAATATGATCACTGTCAGTGACAACGAATCCTGCAATGAGCTTGGCAGACTTCAGTCAGAAAAACATGATTTTCTGGACGGGGCAGAAAAGGTAAATGAGTTTATCCAGAAAGAGGGCTATTCCGATACAGTCTATCAGAGTACGCTTCATCCTTCTGCTTCCCCAAAAATCAGTATGGGAGAACACAATACAACTACAGTAAGTGACTGCGGAGCACTGCTTGAGAGTATTTTCAGAGGAGATTGTGTAAGCAAAGAGGCTTCCGAAAAAATGTTGGAACTTCTGATGAACCAGAAGAATATTTCCAAGATTCCTTCAGGGATCAATGCAGATATACCTGTTGCCAATAAGACCGGAGAAACTGATCAGGATCAGCATGATATGGCAATCGTTTATGGACCAAAAACAACCTATATCCTCTGTGTGATGTCTGAAGATTTTAAGAGTGCAGAAACAGCCATTGAAAATATACGTACCATATCCGGAGTCGTATATAATTATTTGAATTTTTAAAATTAATAAATACAAAATTATTGCTTGACCCTTATTATTTTTTGATATAAAATGAAATCAGAATAAAACAACAGAAGGGAGAATTTGGAAATGAAGGTAGTACATACAGACAATGCTCCGGCAGCAATCGGACCATATTCACAGGCCATTATTTTAAATGAAGTATTATTTACATCCGGACAGATTCCGGTAGATCCTGCTACAGGAGAGATCGCAGGAGAAACAATTGAGGCACAGGCAGAGCAGGTAATGAAAAACCTTGCAGCAGTTGCTGCAGAAGCTGGTACAGATCTTGCAAATGCAGTAAAAACTACTTGTTTTCTTGCTGATATGGCAGATTTTGCAGCATTTAATGAAATCTATGCAAAGTATTTTGTAAATAAACCGGCACGATCCTGCGTAGCAGTAAAGACACTTCCGAAAAATGTTCTCTGCGAAGTAGAGATGATCGTAGCTATTGAGAAATAACAATCAAAAATGTAACAAACAGGGAGAAACCTTCAGAGAGAAAACTATCTGGGGGTTTCTTTTTGCGCTGAAATCATGTATAATATCACTTTATAGTAATATTTGAAATCAGGAGGAAAAAAATACATGCGAGTCGATACGGATGACTTTGGCCGACCGTGCAGGTGCGGGAAGGAACATCATATAGAAGTAGAGGAAATTCTTATAGAATCAGGTGCTGTGGAGAAGCTTGAAGAAGCTATGTCGGATGGATTTCTGAAAAAATATATCTCACCGCTGCTGATCTGTGATACCAATACAATGAAAGCAACAGAAGAGCTTATGGAGGACATTTATGACAGATGTCAGGTTCTGACTCTGGATGCAGAGGGACTCCATGCAGATGAACATGCGGTAGAAATCGTGGAAAATTATATGGAAGAAGACATTGATCTGATCCTGGCAGTTGGAAGCGGTACCATTCATGACATCAGCCGCTATCTGGCATTTCAGTATAAGGTTCCTTTTATTTCCGTTCCAACTGCAGCCAGTGTGGATGGATTCGTATCAAATGTTGCGGCAATGACCTGGAAGGGAATGAAAAAAACAGTCGAGGCAGTTGCGCCAATGGCTGTCTTTGCAGATACAGATATATTTGCACATGCACCGGAAAGGCTGACAGCTTCAGGTGTCTCAGATCTTTTGGGAAAATATATCTGTCTCACAGATTGGAAGATCGCCAATCTTCTTACGGAAGAATATATTTGCAGTGAGATCATCGAACTGGAAGAAAAGGCTTTAAGGACAGTCGTATCCAGCCTTAAGGAAATTGCGGCAGGAGAACCGGAGGAATGTGAGAAACTGATGTATGCATTGATACTTTCCGGTCTGGCTATGCAGATGACAGGAAATTCAAGGCCGGCATCCTGTGCAGAGCATCATCTTTCCCATTTGTGGGAGATGGAAGTGATCAATCATCATCTGGATGCACTTCATGGAGAAAAAGTTTCCGTGGGGACTATGCTTGTGTTGAAAGAATATAAACGTCTTGCCTGTGCTATAAGAGAGAACAGATGCCAGGTAAAAGCTTATGAAGAAGAAACAGAACTTCTCGAAAAATATTTTGGAAGCAAGGGGATTCTGAAAGGTATCAGAAAAGAAAATGATCCGGAACCTCTTTTGGATGTAAATCCATCCCGATTGGCAGACAGTCTGGAAAAGATTGCAGATCTGATCGATGAGCTGCCCCAGGAAGAAACTCTTTTTCATGAAATGGAGGCTGCAGGCTGTAAAAAAAGTGTATATGATATCGGTCTGACAGATGATATCGTGCCGCTTAGTCTGAAGCTTGCGCCTTATGTACGGAGAAGACTTAGTTTTCTGAGGATCAGTAAAATGCTGGATGTGAAAGGAGAATGATCATGAGAGTTGGTATGGGATATGATGTACATAAGCTGACAGAGGGACGTGATCTGATCCTCGGCGGTGTGACAATACCGTGGGAAAAAGGACTTCTGGGACATTCTGATGCAGATGTGCTGATCCATGCAGTAATGGACGCACTTCTGGGAGCTGCTGCACTTGGAGATATCGGAAGACACTTTCCTGACACAGATCCTGCTTATAAGGGAATTTCCAGTCTGAAGCTTTTGGAGCATGTAATGTGTCTTCTTGATAAAAACGGTTTTTCTGTAGGAAATGTGGATGCAGTGATTATTGCGCAGAAACCCAAAATGGCTCCGCATATTCCTCAAATGCGCAAAAATCTGGCTGAGGCAATGGGAATCCCGGAAGGCAGAGTCAATGTGAAAGCGACTACAGAAGAAGGTCTGGGCTTTACCGGAAGAGGAGAAGGCATCGCTTCTCAGGCAGTGTGCCTTTTGGAAGAAAAATAAAGTCCGAAAACGGATGTAATATAAAAATCGGAGGAGAAAAATTATGAAGCTTTTTAATACCATGACACGGAGAAAAGAAGAATTCGTGCCTCTGGAAGAGGGAAAAGTTCGGATGTATGTGTGCGGTCCGACGGTTTATAATCTGATCCATATCGGAAATGCCCGCCCCATGATCATTTTTGACACAGTGCGCCGTTATATGGAGTATAAGGGATATGAAGTTAATTTCGTATCCAATTTTACAGATGTAGATGACAAGATCATCAAAAAGGCTATAGAAGAAGGTGTCAGCGCGGATGAGATTTCCAACCGCTATATCGAAGAGTGCAAAAAGGATATGGCAGGAATGAATGTAAAGCCGGCGACCACTCATCCTCAGGCTACGCAGGAGATCAATGGAATGATCGACATGATCCAGACACTGATCGACAAAGGTTATGCATATCCGGCAGCAGATGGGACTGTGTATTTCCGTGTGAAGAAATTTAAAGAATATGGAAAGCTTTCCCATAAGAATCTGGATGATCTCCAGTCAGGTTTCCGTGCCCTGCAGGTTTCCGGTGAAGACCAGAAAGAAGATCCAATGGATTTTGTTCTCTGGAAACCCAAAAAAGAAGGAGAACCTTTCTGGACTTCTCCATGGTGTGACGGACGTCCGGGATGGCATATTGAATGTTCTGTAATGGCTAAAAAATATCTTGGAGAAGAGATTGATATCCATGCAGGCGGAGAAGACCTGATCTTTCCTCATCATGAAAACGAGATTGCGCAGAGTGAATGCTGCAACGGCAAAATATTTGCAAGATACTGGATGCATAACGGTTTTCTGAATATTGACAATCGTAAGATGTCCAAATCTCTTGGCAATTTCCGTACAGTCAGAGAAATCAGCCAGCAGTATGATCTGCAGGTACTGAGATTCTTTATGCTGAATGCACATTACAGAAGCCCTCTGAATTTCAGTGCAGATCTGATGGAGGCTGCCAGAAATTCTCTTGAACGTATCGTGGAAGGCGCAGCGCGCTTAAAAGACCGTAAGGCAGCAAATACAAACATTATGACTGAGGAAGAAAAAGAACTTCTCCAGCAGGCAGATACATTCCGAGAAAAATTTGAAGGAGCTATGGATGACGATTTTAATACGGCAGATGCTCTGGCGGCAATTTTTGAACTTGTTAAATTTGCAAATACAAATGTGAATCAGACAAGCAGCGGAGAATTTGCAGGAAATCTTCTTGATCTGCTTGTAAGGCTTGCTGATGTACTGGGACTGATCGTTCTGAAAAAAGAAGAGGCTCTTGATTCCAGTATTGAGGAACTGATCCAGGAACGTCAGGCAGCCAGAAAAGCCAGAGACTTTGCAAAAGCAGATGAGATCCGTGATAAACTTCTTGAAATGGGGATCGAACTGAAAGATACTCGTGAGGGAGTAAAATGGAAACGAATTTAAAGGAGCTTAAGGAGCTTTTTCATCTGGAAGATCAGGATATCAGAAGCTATTCTCCTTTGACGCTGGCATATATTGGAGATGGCGTGTATGAGCTGATCATTCGGACGATTCTTGTAAAAAAGGGAAATTGTCCTGTAAACCGACTGCACAAAAAAGCCAGCAGTCTCGTGAAGGCGGCTGCACAGTCGGGGATCATGGAAGTGATCGAGGAAAAACTGACACCAGAAGAACTCAGCGTATATCGAAGAGGAAGGAATGCACATTCTCCCACCATGGCAAAACATGCTACCATGGCGGACTACCGCAGGGCAACAGGATTTGAGGCTTTGATAGGTTATTTGTACCTGAAAGAGGAATATACGCGAATGATAACATTGATCCGCATGGGAATCAGGGAGGAAGATTTATGAGTGAACAGGTAGAAGGACGGAATGCGGTTCTTGAGGCGTTTCGTTCCGGCAGATGTGTGGACAAGCTGTTTATCCTGGACGGATGTCAGGATGGACCGGTCCGTACCATTGCCAGAGAAGCACGAAAAAAAGATACGATCATTAATTATGTTTCCAAGGAACGGCTGGATCAGCTCAGTGAGACAAAGGCTCATCAGGGTGTGATTGCTCAGGTGGCAGCTTATGAATATGCTACAGTGGAGGAGATCCTTGCAAAAGCAGAAGAGAAAGGGGAACCGCCTTTTCTGGTGCTTTTGGATAATGTAGAGGATCCTCATAATCTGGGGGCAATCATCCGAACAGCCAATCTGGCAGGAGCTCACGGTGTCATTATTCCTAAGAGACGTTCTGTAGGTCTGACCTCTACAGTTGCAAAAACGTCAGCAGGAGCCATTAACTACACTCCGGTGGCGAAGGTGACAAATCTGGTCCGTACCATTGAGGAACTTAAAGAAAAAGGAATCTGGTTTGTATGTGCAGACATGGGCGGAGAATCTATGTATCGGCTGAATCTTACCGGACCTATCGGTATGATCGTGGGAAATGAAGGAGAAGGAGTCAGCCGCCTGGTAAGGGAAGCGTGTGATTTCACAGCATCGATTCCCATGAAGGGAGATATTGATTCTCTGAATGCATCTGTAGCAGCAGGAGTACTTGCATACGAGATCGTGCGTCAGAGGCTGATGACAAAATAAATACAGAAAAAGAAACGGAGGAAGCATGAGCCAATACGAGCAGTGCAGTGACGAAGAGCTGATCGAGAGACTCAGAAAAGGAGAAAGCGGGATTTCAGATTATCTGATGGAAAAATACAAGGATTTTGTCAAAAAAAGAGCCAGAGCCATGTATTTGATCGGAGGAGAAACTGATGATCTGATCCAGGAAGGGATGATCGGGCTCTTTAAGGCAGTCCAGGATTATCGTTCTGATCGTGAGGCTTCTTTTCAGACTTTTGCAGGGATCTGTATAGACCGGCAGCTTTACAGTGCGGTAAAAAATTCTACCAGACAAAAGCATATACCGCTTAATTCTTACGTTTCTTTAAGCGAAGAAGAGGAGACAGGGGCTCTTGAAGGATTATGGTCAGAGAATCCGGAAGCGCTTGTCATTGACAGGGAAAATACCGGACTTTTGGAAAAAGAGATCAGTAAGGCTCTGAGTCCCATGGAAAATAAAGTTCTTGATCTTTATCTCCGTGGTTATGGTTATGTCCAGATTGCAGAAATGATGGGAAAAAAGCCGAAATCTATTGATAATGCCCTTCAGAGAATACGCATGAAGATCAGAGATTATATTGAAGGTCTGCAAGCATAAGATTACCCTTTCTTTTTCGCACAAAAAGTAGTACAATAATATAAGATTATTTGTTTAAAATATCATAATGACCATCCGGTCAGAGATGAAAGGAGCAGTATATTATGGCAAAGGTAAACAAATACTGGGGACTGGTAGCAGTGGGAGCAGCAGCTGCAGCAGCTGCAGGAGCAGTAGCAGCATTGGTGCTGAAGAAAAAAAGAATCAGTGAATTCGAAGATTTCGATGAAGATTTTGACGACTTTGAATTCCCGGAAGAGACTGCAGAGGAGCTGAAAAAAGAAGAAGAATCTGAGGCTTTTGCATCCTGGGAAGAGGAGGCGGAAGAAGCTGCAGAAGAGGCTGCTGAAAAAGCAGAGGAGACAGAAGAAGCTGCTGCGGAAGAAACAGAGGAACCGGCAGAAGAAATGGAAGAAGCGGTTGAAGACGGTACAGAAGAATCTGTAAACGAAGCTGCAGAAGAAGAAGAAGAAGAAACAGAGACAATCGAGTAATCTCATAATAGCGAAAAAGACTGTTGTAACCTGATGACTCAGGAGATTCAACAGTCTTTTTTGTTCTAAAAACAAATAAAAGCAAAAAAATATTGCCCACAAATAATGCCACCTATTGTAGAAAATAGTTTGTTGTTGTAAAAAGATAAAGAGATTTTGTTTTTTTACGGGGGAGGATGAGAAAGAGAATGTATTGTGAAAAATGCGGAACAAAAAATGACGATGATGCGCAGTATTGCTGGAAATGTGGTGAAAAGATCTCATTTGATGCAGGTCTGGATCCAGGAAATGATGACACAATAGTATGGGACACTCCAAGTCCTTCAATTCCGTCAACTTCCGAAGATGGAAATAAAAATAAGGTAATGTGGATCGTCAGTATTTCTGTGACAGCATCTATTTTTTTGGTAACAGCGGTGATTTTGTGGTTTTTGGTCAGGCCAGGATCAGGGGACGGATCAGAAATTGTGGTGAATCCAAATAAAACGACAGTAAAAGAGGCACAGGAGGAGCAGGCACAAACGGAGTCTGCTGAAACAGACACAACGGCAGAGGAACAGGAGATAAAAGTCTATGAGAAAAAAGAGACTTCGGAAGAGCTTTCCAATGATCAGCTTCCGGTAAAGACGGCAGAGCAGGGACCCTATAATGCGGAACAGGGATCTTATGAAGAAACCAGCCCGCAGATTTCTAAAAAGACTACGGCAGCTCTTTGTGCAGGAAGTCCGGATCTTGCATCTTTAAGGGAAATCCCAGTTATCGCTGCCAATGCGACTTCAACGATCTCACAGACAAAGACAAACAATAATGCTATGCTTTTGTTCGATAAAAAAGACGACACAACCTGGCAGGAAGGAGTACCTGGATATGGTATCAATGAGTCGGTAAGTTTTAGTTTTGACAGTCATCATAAGGTGAAATATATCGCCTTTAAGCTGGGAAACTGGAAAAATGATAAATATTATTTTGGAAATGCGAAACCAAAGACAATGACTCTTGTTTTTGGAGATTATACAGGTCAGGTGACGTTTACCGGAGAAAGAAAGATCGAATGGGTAGAGGTGGAGCCTTCTGTAAATGCTGACAGTATGCGGCTGGAGATTAATGACGTATATCCGGGAACAAATTGGGAGGATACCTGTATAACAGAAGTAACGATATATGGGGAGTAAATGGTGAGGGAATGAAGAAGGAAAAAAACAGAATCAGGACAGGAAATCTATGGGGACTTATGTTTGTAAGCCTTCTCTGTGTGATTGTGGTTCTGGCACTTTTGTGCTTGCTGTGTTTGAAACTGAAAAATGAAATCAGACAAAATCAGCAGGCTATTGCCGAGGAACAGATATATTTTACAGAAAAAATAGAACATCTGGAAGCAGAGATAAAAGTGCTGAATGAAAGAATTTTCAAACAGGAAACACAACAAACAGCTTCCGGGAAGCAGATACCGGCAGAATCAGAACAGATCCAGGAGCCGGAATTGTCTTCCGGTACTCTGGAAGAAAACGCAATGATAGGACCTCCGGCAAATAAAACAGTGTCTGTTGACAGCATGGAAATTGGACAGACGATCAGTGCAGAACAGGTGACCGGAAAGGAAGAAAATTTCTTTAAAGCTTATGAGATAATGGAGGGAGATGCAGTTTACAACAGGATCAATGGCAGATCCTATTATGCAAATGATAATATAGGACTTTCTGATCTGCGTTATCTGAAAATGGCACATTATAATTTTGAACATCAGGTACAGATAGGAGAAATGATCGTAAATGCCCAGATCAGTAATGATGTGCTGAATATTTTTAAAGAACTGTTTGCAGCAGGTTATGAGATTCAGTCCATGCGTCTGATTGATGATTATTGGACCGGTGACGGAGACTCTTCGGACAGTAATTCCATTGACAATAATAATACATCAGCTTTTTGCTACAGAGAGATCACAGGAGGAGGAAGACTGTCCAATCATGCTTTTGGAAGAGCAATCGACATTAATCCTCAGCAGAATCCCTATGTTTGGAATTCCGGAGGTCAGCTGCAGTGGAGCCATGAAAATGCAACACCTTATATTGACCGGACTTGTGGGGATCCCCATGTGATCGTACAGAATGATACCTGTTACAATATTTTTGCAAAATATGGATTTGGCTGGGGAGGTCTGTGGTCGGATCCTATAGATTATCAGCATTTTGAAAAAGAGAATCAGGGGTGATGATATGCTTTCGGAAGAAATGACCAACCGTCTTGTACAGGAGATCAAAAGATTTCTTCTGGCAGATGCCATGCTTTTAAGCCGTGCATCAGATGAACAGCTGATGAGACGGATCGCTGATATTGCAGATCATAAAAGTGGAAATATAAGGATGACGCCTCAGGAACGTGGAAGGATAGTAAGACTTGTATTCAGTTCTATCCGAGGACTGGGAATCCTGGATGAGATCCTGGCTGATGACAGTATCACAGAGGTGATGATTAACGGCCCGGATTATATTTTTGTGGAGCATGCCGGACGCCTTTATCGTTTGAATAAAAGATTCGATAATGAACGCCATCTGGAAGACATCATTCAGAAAATCGTGGGTAAGGCAGGAAAGGAAGTCAATCAGGCCAATCCTATTGTGGATACCAGGCTTCCTGACGGCTCACGTGTAAATGTTGTGCTTCCTCCAATTTCTTTATCAGGTCCAATTGTGACAATACGAAAGTTTTCAAAAACGCCTATGACAGTTGAGCAGCTTTTGAAGCACGGTTCGATTACCAGAGAAGCAGCCGCCTTTCTGGAGAAACTGGTGCGGGCAAAATATAATATTTTTATCAGTGGAGGGACTGGTTCCGGAAAAACTACTTTTTTGAATGCATTGTCCAATTTTATTCCTAAAGACGAACGAATCATAACGATTGAGGATTCTGCAGAACTTCAGATCAAAAATATTGAAAACCTGGTTAGCCTGGAAACAAGAAATGCCAATACTTCAGGAAAGGGAGAAGTATCCATCCGTGATCTGATAAGATCTGCATTGCGTATGAGACCGGAGCGTATCGTAGTGGGTGAAGTCCGTGGGGCAGAGGCTCTGGATATGCTGCAGGCTATGAATACGGGTCATGACGGTTCTCTTTCTACAGGCCATGCCAATTCTACCCGCGATATGTTAAGCCGTCTGGAAACGATGGTTCTGCAGGGAAATGCAGGTCTTCCTCTTCCGGCGATCCGTCAGCAGATAGCGTCTGCACTGGATATCATTATCCATTTGTCACGTTTGAGAGATAAATCCAGGCGAACCATGGAGATCACAGAGGTTCTTGGATACGAAAATGGAGAAATTCAGTTGAATCCTATATTTACCTTTAAGGAAACGGAAGGAAGTACGCTGGAAAAAGTAGAAGGACGGCTGGTAAGAACGGGGAATCCTCTCATCAATGACTATAAACTCAGACTTCAGGGATTAAATTCCAGAATATAGAGGCAGTTATGAAAAAAGAAAGAAATATAAAAAAAGAAGAAAAAGCCAGAAAGCTTAAAAAGCAGAAAGTTCAAAAAGTTAAAAAGAAAAAGATCAAAAAAAAATATGTACCAGAGCAGGCTCTTTTCGGAAAAGCGGATGACTATTATATCTATCATCTGAATCTGACAGAACGGATCAGTGGCATAGCAATGAGCTTTTTTGCAGGTTTTTTTGTGGGTATGGTATTTTTTCGGAGTTTTTTGATTTCTGTGGCAGCAGGAGCCATTTGTGTGATACCTGGTATCAGGAAATATAAAGAATATTTAAAAGAAAAAAGAAAACAGAATCTGCTGCTTCAATTTAGGGATATGATGGAATCTTTATCAGCCTCTTATTCTGCCGGTAAAAATACCCAGGGAGCCTTTCAGGATGCTTGTGCAGATCTAATCGCTATATATGGAGAAAAGGCAGATATGGTCCATGAACTGAAACTTATTGTCAGTGGCTTATATAATGGACAGAATATTGACGATATGCTGACAAACTTTGCTCTCAGGAGCCACCTTGATGATATCGAAAGCTTTGCTACGATCTTTGAGGTGTCAAACCGATATGGAGGAAATCTGAGAAAAGTTGTCGGGGAAACCCGGCAGATCATCAATGAAAAAATAGAAACAGAGCTGGAGATCCGTACGATCCTGACAGCCAATAAAAATGATCTGAATATTATGATCATCATGCCGGTGGTTATTATGCTGATGCTGAGCGGAATGGGCGATATGTCTATTATACAGAATACGCCGGTAAATGTAGTTGTGAAAATTGCGGCACTGGTTCTGTTTGGGATTGCCTACTATATGGGAAGAAAAATCGTGGATATTCGGATATAGGAGAAAGAGCAGTGGGAATATTTCAGTTGATACTGCTGGCAGTCAGTACGCCTCTGGCGTTAATATGGCTGTTTCTTGCAGCTGTAAACGGAAAAAAATATAAAGAATATACAGAAAGTGCTTTTGCAAAAGAATTTCAGATGAGCGATCTTTTTTGTGTGGGATTTTCTGTTATGGAAATCTTACATATCAATACAAAAAGCCGCAGCGCCCAGATGAAGATAAAGGAAATTGCAGAGATAAAAGGGAAACGGTATGCAGAGTATTATTATTTTATCCTTCTTGGTGCAAAGACTACTTATATTTTTACCATGATCGTGTTTGTATGTCTTCTGGCAGTATTGGCAGACAGTGTGGAAGCACTGCTTTTTGGCATTCTGCTGGGAGGACTGGCAATTGTCTATCTGGATCTGACCCTTCAGGATAAACTGACGGCCCGCAGACAGGAGCTGGTACTGGATCTGCCGCAGGTATTGTCAAAACTTACATTGCTGGTAAATTCCGGAATGGTTCTCAGAGAGGCATGGAAACGTGTTTCTGTGACAGGCGACAGGGTACTGTATAAAGAAATGCAGAATACCAGTCTGGAAATAGAAAATGGCGTGATGGAAGCAGATGCTTACCGTAATTTTGCGGATCGCTGTAATGTAAAGGAGATACGTAAGTTTGCATCTCTGATCATACAGAATCTGAAAAAAGGAAATGAGGAGCTTGCCTATTTTTTGAAGGATCTTTCTGATGAAATGTGGGAAGTAAAGAAAAATGAGGTAAAACAAAAGGGAGAAAAAGCCAATTCAAGGCTTCTTCTTCCAATGATGCTGATCTTTATCGGGATTCTTTTGATGATCCTGGTTCCTGTATTTCAGCAGATGGGATAATAAACGGCGCAGACTGCCGATTTATTATAAAAAAGACAGATATGGTAGTGTCAAATGATTTATGAAAAAACAGAGTCAAAGAAAAAGGCTCTGATGAA
>USDN01000043.1 GCA_900553515.1 uncultured Blautia sp.
TGCTGAACTCGTCTGCGACTCAGACAGCAGCATCCGGGGGATCAATGCAAATACGTAGAAGGCAAGAATTTTTACCCAAGCCTTTCAATGCTTCTGAACCAGAAGAATCCACTCCTGCATTGTATTTTCCAGACAGCAAATTTATATTCCTGTAGTTTTTCTGTTTCCGGGCGGGAATTGCAGGGCGCAACCCTGCCGGCCACAGGCCAGAATTGACAGGCGGATTTCTATTTGGCTGTTATCCACCTTTTTCTCATATGTATCGTCTGTGGGTAACAAGAAGCTTAAGTCCGCCCCATTCTCACAAACAGAAATTTTACTGGTTATTTTTGTTCTGTTCTACTTCCAGAAGCTTCATAGCTCTTACTTTCAGTGGAAGTCCGAACAGTGTGATAAATCCGTCTGCATCATGGTGGTCGTACATATCGCCGGTTGTGAAGGATGCCAGAGATTCGTTGTAAAGGCTGTATGGAGAAGTGGTTCCGGCTTTGATGATGTTTCCTTTGTAAAGTTTCATTTTGACTTCGCCGGTAACGTATTTCTGTGTGGATTCTACAAAGGCCTGAATCGCTTCGCGGAGTGGTGTAAACCATTTTCCCTCATAAACAACCTGTGCAAACTGGCTTCCGAGTTTTTTCTTGGCTTCCATGGTGTCACGGTCAAGGATCAGTTCTTCAAGCTGGTCATGAGCTGCCATGAGGATAGTTCCGCCCGGTGTTTCATATACTCCACGGGACTTCATGCCTACTACACGGTTCTCTACAATATCTACAATACCGATTCCATTTTCTCCGCCGATCCGGTTCAGTTCTGTGATGATCTCAGACACCTTCATTGCCTTTCCATTAAGAGTTTTCGGGATACCTTCCTCAAATGTCATGGTGATCTCAGTTTCTTTATCCGGAGCTTTCTGAGGAGTTACGCTCAAAACAAGCATGTCGTCATAGTTTGGAGCCTGAGAAGGATCTTCAAGCTCAAGACCTTCATGGCTGATATGCCATAAATTACGGTCACGGCTGTAGCTGTGACGTGCGTCAAATGGAAGATTGATGCCGTGAGCCTGACAGAATGCAAGTTCATCTTCACGGGACTGCATGGTCCATACGTCAGTCATACGCCATGGAGCGATGATCTTGATATCCGGAGCCAGAGCTTTGATGCCAAGTTCAAAACGGATCTGGTCATTTCCCTTTCCGGTTGCGCCGTGACAGATGGCAACGGCGTTTTCTTTACGTGCGATCTCTACCAGTTTTTTTGCAATAACCGGACGTGCCATGGATGTACCAAGAAGATACTGATGCTCATAAACTGCTCCTGCTTCTACACATGGCATGATATATTCATCGCAGAACTCATCTACGATATCCTCGATATATAATTTAGAAGCTCCGGAAAGTCGTGCTCTTTCTTCAAGCCCGTCCAGTTCATTTCCCTGTCCGCAGTTTACACAGCAGCAGACAACATCATAATTAAAGGTTTCTTTCAGCCATGGGATCAGGGCTGTAGTATCAAGGCCGCCTGAGTATGCTAAAACAACTTTTTCTTTCATGATAAATCCTCCTCGTTTTTGAAACATTTTATATAGAAGTTAAAATATTTTTATTTATAGAAACATGTGGTTTCTGTTGACAATGAATAATATACAATATTTTTTATAAATATGCAATAGGAAAATGGAAAAAAATAAAAAAAGTTTGCATAAAAATAAAACATTAAATAGGATATAATCAATATAAAACAAATGAAAACATAAAAAAGAACTGAGATTTATAAAAAATACATATTGCATATTATACAAACAAGATGTATAATCTTTGTATCTTTACAAGAATGACAGGATAAAGTGAATATCTGTCATTTGAATGGACTGGAAGAGGAGGAGATCATTATGATAAAAGCTGGTATCATCGGAGCAACAGGTTATGCGGGAAATGAAATCGCAAGACTTTTGCTGGGACATAAAGATGTAGAAGTAGCATGGTATGGATCAAGAAGTTACATTAGTAAAGAGTATGCAGATATCTATCAGAATTTTTTTCAATTGGTAGATGCAAAATGCATGGATGATAATATGGAGGCTCTTGCAGATGAAGTTGATGTGATATTTACTGCAACTCCACAGGGACTTTGTGCATCGCTTGTAAATGAAGGGATTCTTTCCAAAGCAAAGGTCATTGATCTCAGCGCGGATTTTCGGATTAAAGATGTAAAAAAATATGAAGAATGGTATGGGATTCCGCATAAGTCTCCTCAGTTTATTGAAGAGGCAGTTTACGGACTTTGTGAGATCAACAGAGAGGATATTAAGAAGGCAAGGCTGATCGCTAATCCGGGATGCTATCCTACATGTTCTACACTTTCTGTTTATCCCCTTCTGAAAGAAGGGCTGATTGATCCTTCTACGATTATCATTGATGCAAAGTCCGGAACCTCCGGAGCAGGACGGGGCGCCAAGGTGGACAATCTTTTCTGTGAGGTCAATGAAAATATCAAGGCGTACGGGGTGGCAGGTCACCGTCATACACCGGAGATTGAGGATCAGCTGGGATATGCCTGCGGAGAAGAGGTGCTGATCAATTTTACCCCGCATCTGATCCCGATGAACAGAGGAATTCTCATTACCGCATATGCTTCTTTGAAAAAAGAAGTTTCCTATGAAGAAGTAAAAGCAGCTTATGATAAATATTACAGTAAGGAACTGTTTGTGCGTGTGCTGGATAAAGATGTCTGCCCTCAGACAAAATGGGTGGAAGGCAGCAATTTTGTAGATGTGAACTTTAAGATTGATCCGAGAACAAAAAGGATCATCATGATGGGCGCTATGGATAATCTGGTAAAAGGCGCTGCAGGACAGGCAGTGCAGAATATGAACCTGATGTTTGGATTTGATGAAGCAGAGGGGCTTCGTCAGATTCCTATGATGCCGTGATCTCTGTATCAGACAGGGGATTCGAGCCGGAAGAATAATATAATAAGAAAGGACATTTACTATGAAGATTATAACAGGCGGCGTAACAGCAGCAAAGGGATTCCAGGCTGCCTCCACAGCAGCCGGGATCAAATATCAGAACAGAACAGATATGGCAATGGTGTACAGTGAGAAACCATGTAAAGCGGCAGGAACGTTTACTACGAATGTGGTAAAAGCGGCTCCGGTAAAATGGGATCAGGATATTGTATATCATCAGCCGGAGGCACAGGTGGTCGTGTGCAACAGCGGAATTGCCAATGCCTGTACCGGAGAAGAAGGTTTTGGATATTGCAGAGAAACTGCAAAGGCAGCGGCAGAAGCTCTTGGTGTCAGCGAGAACAGTGTGCTTGTAGCATCTACAGGTGTAATCGGTATGCAGCTTCCGATTCAGAAACTGACAGATGGAATAAAAGCCATGGCTCCTGTTCTGGACGGAGATCTGGAAGCCGGAAATCAGGCGGCAAAGGCGATCATGACAACAGATACAGTAGAAAAAGAAGCGGCAGTGGAGTTTGAAGCCGGGGGAAAGACTGTGACTATCGGCGGTATGTGCAAAGGATCCGGAATGATCCATCCAAACATGTGTACCATGCTGGGATTTGTCACAACAGATCTTAATATTTCCAAAGAGCTTCTTCAGGAGGCTTTAAGTGAAAACGTAAAAGATACTTACAATATGGTTTCTGTAGACGGAGATACCTCCACCAACGATACGGTTCTCCTTCTGGCGAACGGTATGGCAGGAAATCCGGAGATCACAGAAAAAAACGAGGATTATCAGGCGTTTTGTGAAGCCCTGAATTATGTAAATACTTCTCTTGCAAAAAAGATTGCAGGAGACGGAGAGGGAGCAACGGCACTTTTTGAAGTAAAGATCATAGGAGCGGAAAGCAAAGAGCAGGCAGTGACTTTGAGCAAATCGGTAGTAACGTCGTCTCTTACCAAAGCAGCAATATACGGACATGATGCCAACTGGGGCAGAATCCTTTGCGCCATGGGTTATTCAGGAGCACAGTTTGATCCGGAAAAAGTGGATCTTTACTTTGAGAGCAAGGCAGGAAAGATCAAGATCATTGAAAATGGTGTGGCAACCGGATACAGTGAAGAGGAAGCGACCAGGATTCTTTCGGAAGAGGCTGTGACTGCTATTGCAGATGTGAAGATGGGAACCTGTACGGCAACAGCGTGGGGCTGTGACCTGACCTATGATTATGTAAAGATCAATGCAGATTATCGCTCCTGATCTTTAACAGAAGACAGGAAAGGGAGAATGAAAGAGGAAACGAGGAGGAAATAAAATGGTAAAACAGAAATATCTGGACAAGGCAGAGGTGCTTATTGAAGCCCTTCCATATATCCAGCGCTTTAACAGAAAAATTGTAGTGATCAAGTATGGTGGAAGCGCCATGCTGGATGAAGAGCTGAAGGCAAATGTGATCAAAGACGCTGTTCTCCTGAAACTGGTTGGCTTTAAGCCGATCATTGTCCATGGAGGGGGCAAAGAGATCAGCCGCTGGGTCGGCAAGGTAGGGATGGAACCAAGATTTGTCAATGGACTTCGTGTGACAGACAAGGAAACCATGGAGATCGCGGAAATGGTTCTTGCAAAGGTAAATAAAGAACTGGTAACTCTGGTAGAATCCCTGGGAGTAGATGCAGTGGGCATCAGCGGCAAAGACGGCGGTCTTTTAAAATGTACCAAAAAGCTGTCAGACGGTGAGGATATCGGTTATGTAGGAGAAGTGAAAGAGGTAAATCCAAGAATTCTTCATGAACTTCTGGACCAGGATTTTCTGCCGGTTATTTTCCCGGTGGGATTTGATGAAAATTATGATTCCTACAATATCAATGCAGACGATGCAGCCTGTGCCATTGCAGAAGCTGTCCATGCAGAAAAACTGGCGTTTCTGTCGGATATTGAAGGAGTATATAAGGATAAGGATGATCCTTCCAGTCTGATCTCAGAGCTGCATATCCACGAGGCAGAAAAACTGATCTCAGAAGGATATGTAGGCGGCGGTATGATCCCTAAGCTGAAAAACTGTATCGATGCCATAGAAAACGGGGTAAACAGAGTTCATATTCTGGATGGAAGGATTCCACACAGTCTTCTGCTGGAGATCTTTACCAACAAGGGAATCGGAACTGCTATTTTAAGAGAGGACGGCGAAAAATACTACAATGAACATGCATGAACAGATGGACCAGGCAGAAAAAAGTATCCTTCATACCTATAACCGTTTTCCGGTGATGTTTGACAGAGGAGAAGGCTGCCGGCTTTATGACACAGAGGGAAAGGAATATCTTGATTTTGCAGCAGGAATTGCGGTAAATGCATTGGGATATCATTATCCGGGCTATGATGAGGCTCTGGTGGAACAGCTCCATAAACTGACACATATTTCCAATCTTTATTATAATGAGCCTATGAGCAGGGCCGGTGAGAAGCTGATAAAAGCCAGCGGTATGAGCAAGGTTTTTTTTACAAACAGTGGTACAGAGGCCATCGAGGGAGCTCTGAAGGCAGCAAGGAAATATGGATTTAAAAAATATAATGGCGGGAGATATGAAGTTATTGCCATGGAACATTCTTTCCATGGAAGAAGTATGGGAGCTCTTTCCGTTACCGGTACGGCTCACTACAGAGAGCCTTTTGAACCTTTGATCGGTGGTGTGAAGTTTGCGCAGTTTAATGATCTGGAAAGTGTAAAGGCACAGATCACAGATAAAACCTGTGCCATACTGATGGAAACAGTACAGGGAGAAGGAGGTATTTATCCGGCAGATAAAAAATTCCTGCAGGGTCTCCGCGTGCTTTGTGATGAAAAAGATATTCTCCTGATCCTGGATGAGATCCAGTGCGGTATGGGACGTACCGGAGACTATTTTGCATGGCAGGGGTACGGCGTGAAGCCGGATATCATGACCTGTGCCAAGGCTCTGGGAAATGGAGTTCCTGTGGGTGCTTTTGTCCTTGGAGAAAAAGCTGCAGAAGCATCTCTGGAGCCGGGAGACCACGGAACGACTTATGGCGGAAATCCTTTTGTATGCGCTGCCGTAAGCAAGGTTTTTGATATTTATGAGGAGGATCATATTCTGGATCATGTGCGGGAATTGACGCCTTATCTGGAAGAAAAATTGGATGAGATCGTGGATAAGTATGACTGCGTTTCTGCAAGGCGTGGAAAAGGATTTATGCAGGGATTGGTGATACAGGGGATTCCGGTAGGGAATATTGTAAAAAAAGCGCTGGAAAACGGGCTTTTGGTAATTTCCGCAGGAAGTGATGTGTTGAGAATGGTACCGCCTCTTGTTATTAAAAAGGAAGATATCGATGAGATGATCATGAAACTGGAAAAAAGTCTGGCATAACGCCAGACTTTTTTATAATAAAAGTATTGACAAACTAACTTTGTTAGAGTATACTAACAAACATAGAGTTTATTAAAACTAACAAAATGAAGCGGATCAGAGTGCGAAACGGATTCCGGGAAAGTGAGAACCATATGTTTATGAATCTTTCGGAAGCGACAGAAGGGAAAGAATACATTGTAAAAGACATTGTTACAGAGGATGAAGAGCTGGATGCTTTTCTGTTTTCTCTGGGGTGCTACAGTGGAGAACCGATTACAGTGATCGCCCATAGAAAGGGTGGTTGCGTGGTCTCTATCAAAGATGCCAGATATAATATCGATCATGATCTGGCACAGGCTATTTCGATATAAAATAGTGATTCTGTCACTATTTTTTTCAGACCACAGGTTAGTCTGAACTAATTAATTAGGTTATGGAGGAGAGAAAGGTTATGAGAATTGCTTTGGCAGGAAACCCCAACAGTGGCAAAACTACCATGTATAATGCCCTTACCGGAAGAAATGAAAAAGTTGGAAACTGGGCAGGCGTTACAGTAGAAAGAAAGGAAAGCCCGATCAGGAAAGGATACTATGAAGGAAATCAGGAGCTTGTAGCAGTGGATCTGCCGGGCGCCTATTCCATGTCTCCTTTTACTTCTGAGGAAAGCATTACCAGCAGTTATGTAAAAAATGAAGAGCCGGATGTCATCATCAATATTGTGGATGCTTCCAATCTCAGCAGAAGTCTGTTTTTTACCACACAGCTTCTGGAACTTGGGATACCGGTTGTGGTGGCGTTAAATAAAAGTGATGTGACAGAAAAGAAAAAAACGGAGATTGACATTGAGCTTTTGTCAAAAAAACTGGGGTGTCCGGTAATTCGTACAGTAGCATCTTCTTCCGGGCATAAAGGTCTTAAGGAGGTAGTAGCCAATGCTGCTGCCTTAAAGGGAAAAGGCCAGAAAGCCCCTTATATGCAGGAAGAGATCAATCTTCAGAATAAGGCTGCGGTAGAGGCTGCAGACAGAAAAAGATTTGATTTTGTAAATGATATTGTAAAAGCAGTGGAAAAAAGAAAGGTTTTTACAAAAAATAAAAATCGTCAGGATCAGATCGATGCAGTCCTTACAAATAAGATTATTGGACTTCCTGTTTTTGCGGCTGTTATGTTTCTGGTATTTTACATATCCCAGTCCACAGTAGGAACCTGGATCGCAGACTGGCTGGTGGGATGGATCGAAACCTTCCAGAGCTGGGCAGGCGGTCAGGTGGAAGCTGCCAGCCCGTTTCTTCAGGCGCTTCTGGTAGACGGTATCATTGGTGGAGTTGGCGCGGTTGTAGGATTTCTTCCTCTGGTAATGGTCATGTATTTTTTGATCGCGCTTCTTGAGGACTGCGGATATATGGCAAGAGCTACGGTTGTTCTTGATCCGATCTTTAAAAGAGTCGGACTGTCCGGAAAATCTGTAATTCCTATGGTGATCGGAACAGGATGTGCCATTCCGGGAATTATGGCATGCCGTACCATCCGTAACGAAAGGGAGCGGAGAGCCACTGCAATGCTGACACCTTTTATGCCCTGCGGAGCCAAGCTTCCGGTTATTGCGTTGTTTGCAGGGGCATTTTTTGCAGACGCGGCATGGGTAGGACCCACAATGTATCTGGTAGGGATCGTACTGATCTTTTTGGGGGCTCTTCTGGTAAATCAGATTACAGGATATAAATTTCGAAAATCTTTTTTCATTATCGAACTTCCGGAATATAAAATTCCAAGTCTGAAAAGAGCAGTGTTTTCTATGCTTTCCCGTGGAAAGGCTTACATTGTAAAAGCAGGTACCATTATTCTGGTATGCAATACAGCAGTACAGATCATGCAGAGCTTCAACTGGCATCTTCAGGTGGTGGAAGAAGGAATGGAAAGTACTTCTATTCTTGCATCTATCGCAACACCGTTTGCAGTGCTTCTGATCCCTCTGGGATTTGGAGTATGGCAGCTTGCAGCAGCAGCTATTACCGGATTTATTGCAAAGGAAAATGTAGTAGGCACCCTGGCAGTAGTATATGGGCTTACCAACTTTATTAATGAAGATTTTGCTCTTGTAGGCAGTGGAAATCAGGTGGCAGCTGTTATGGGACTGACAAAGGCAGCAGCGCTTGCATATTTGATGTTCAACCTGTTTACGCCGCCCTGTTTTGCAGCACTGGGAGCTATGAATTCAGAGATGCAGGACAGAAAATGGCTGTGGGGAGGTATCGCCTTACAGCTGGGAACAGGATATACCATTGCTTTCCTGGTATATCAGATAGGAACACTGGTGACCACCGGAAGTCCGGGAAGCGGTTTTGTTCCGGGGCTGGCAGCAGTTGCAGCAATGATTCTTGTTGTGGTATTCTTAGTAAAAAGGACACGAAGGAATTTCAGTACAGAATATGGACTTCACGCACAGGGATGAAAAATGAAAGGAGATGTTTGATATGGCAGATCTTGTAGTAGCAGGTATCCTGCTGCTGGCTGTAGGAGCTGCGGCAGCATATATTATAAAAGCAAAAAAGAACGGGAAAACATGCATCGGCTGTTCATCCGGAGGCTGTTGTTCCGGTAAGTGTGACGGTCATTGCAGCGGTACACTAAAATAAAAAACTTCGAAAAGCAGCAGCGCATAAAAAATGGATTTTTCGTATATGATGATAGTATCAACAGGAGGCTGGTTAAAAATACCGGCCTCTTTTACTACTATATATGGAGGGATTTTTATGTGGGGATTTACAGCAGCTCTTATTTCCGGCGCTATGATGAGTATTCAGGGTGTTTTTAACACAGAGGTAACAAAGCAGACCAGCCTTTGGGTATCTACAGGCTGGGTGCAGCTTTCCGCTTTTTTTGTCTGTGTGGCGGCGTGGTTTTTTACAGGGCGGGAAAATATTTCGGCTTTATGGCAGGTAGAGAATAAATATACACTTCTGGGAGGTGTGATCGGAGCATTTATTACGGTTACAGTCATTCAGAGCATGGGAACTCTTGGACCTGCCCGGGCAGCTATGCTGATCGTGGTCTCTCAGCTGCTCATTGCCTATGTCATTGAACTGATGGGGCTGTTTGGCGTGGAAAAGGTGGCTTTTCAGTGGAGAAAAGCAGTTGGAATGGCTGTTGCAATTATTGGAATCATAATCTTTAAATGGCAAAAATAAGAGTTGGGTATTGTAAAAGCAGATGGAATTCGTTAGAATAGGAGTTGGTCAAGTGTGAGTATCGGGGGAACAGATAAGGAGTGACCCCATATCAGAAAACAAAAGAGTGATCAGAAAAGGAATACTCTGAGACTTCTGTTGGTACTTCTGATACTTTTTGCCAGTGCGGTTTTATCCGGCTGCGGCAGACAGGATCCAGAGATTCTGTTGGAAGAGGAACAGAAGGAGAACAGTGAGAAAGAGACAGATATCCCGGAACAGGAAACAACGCCGGAGATCACAAAGCCGCCAGAAGACATTTTTGTAGATGTCTGTGGAGCTGTGACAAAGCCCGGAGTTTACCGTATGCCCTTTGACAGCAGAGTATTTCAGGCTGTAGAAGCTGCCGGAGGGTTTCTTCCGGAGGCTGCAGGAAGCCATGTAAATCAGGCACAGCCTTTAAGCGACGGTCAGCAGATCTATGTACCTACAAAGGAAGAGGCAGAAAAGGCCGGAAGAGATCCGGCAGACGGGACTTTTTCCGGAACGGAGACAGGAGCAGACAGTCAGCCGGAAGAAAACGGGAAGGTAAATCTGAATACCGCAGATGCGGCAGCTCTTCAGACTCTCAGTGGTATCGGTGAGTCTAAAGCACAGGCGATCCTGGCATACAGAGAAGAACATGGAGGGTTTTCTTCCATAGAGGAACTGATGGATGTGCCGGGGATAAAAGAAAATACTTTTTTAAAGATAAAAGATAAAATTGCAGTAGAATAAGGAGAAATTAAATGAGCAGGAAAGTGTTAGTGGTAGATGATGAAAAACTGATCGTAAAAGGAATTCGCTTTAATCTGGAACAGGATGGAATGGAAGTGGACTGCGCCTACGATGGAGAAGAGGCTGTGGAGAAGGCCAGGGAAAACCATTATGATATCATCCTTCTGGACCTGATGCTTCCCAAAATGGACGGCCTTGAGGTCTGCCAGCAGATTCGGGAATTTTCTAATGTTCCGATTGTAATGCTTACTGCAAAGGGTGAAGATATGGATAAGATCCTTGGGCTGGAATATGGTGCAGATGATTATATTACCAAGCCATTTAATATCCTGGAGGTAAAAGCAAGGATCAAGGCGATCATGCGTCGTGCCCGTTCTGAAAGCGAGGAAAAAGAAAAAGCCAAGAGTATTGAAAGCGGTGATCTGAAGCTTGACTGTGAGAGCCGCCGTGTGTTCATCGGGGGCAAGGAGATCAATCTTACTGCCAAAGAGTTTGATGTGCTGGAACTTCTGGTGTTTAATCCTAATAAGGTTTACAGCCGTGAAAATCTGCTGAACATTGTGTGGGGATATGAATATCCTGGTGATGTAAGAACTGTGGACGTACATATCCGTCGTCTCCGTGAAAAAATTGAGGCCAATCCCAGTGAGCCGAAATATGTACACACGAAATGGGGCGTAGGCTACTATTTCCAGGCGTAGGCCATGAAGAAGAAAAAAAGATTTTTTAAGAGTCTGCGCTTTCGGATCCTGATCATTCTGGTGATTCTGGGAATCGTCCCCAGTGTGATCGTTACGCAGATGATGCTGAGCAATTATGAAAAACAGGCGATCACAGCCAGGACCAGCACGGTAGGCACACAGTGCAGTATCCTGTGTGATCAGATCATCAAAGAAAACTATCTCAATGACTCCAGCTCTGAAACAGTAAACGGTAAGCTGGAGTTATTGTCTAACATCTACGGCGGAAGGCTGCTGATCGTGGATCGGGATTTCAGGATCGTAAAGGATACTTATCATGTAGATGAAGGAAAGACTCTGATTTCTCCTAAGGTCATCCGCTGCTTTAAAAGCGGAAAGCCCACAGATTATCAGCGGAACGGGCAGGTGCTTGAGATTGCGATCCCGATCAAAAGTGCGGATGTTCCCCAGACACAGGGAGCTATGCTGGTTACGATCTCAAGCAGCGAGATTACGGCAACCATGATGGATATGAAGTATCAGGGGATTCTGATCCTTGCGATCATTATTGTCCTTTCTGTATTCTTTGCATATATTATGTCTACGGTTCTTGTGAAGCCTCTGGCCCGTGTTACAAAATCCATTGAAGATCTGACTGACGGATATCAGAATGATGAGATTTCTGTTCCGGATTACACGGAAACAGAGCTTATTACAGACGCATTCAATAAAATGCTGAGCCGGATGAAGACTTTGGACGAATCCAGATCGGAATTTGTTTCCAACGTGTCTCATGAACTGAAGACTCCGATGACTTCTATGAAAGTCCTGGCAGATTCTCTGGTAGGGCAGGAAGGAGTTCCGGAAGAACTTTACCAGGAATTTATGCGTGATATCACCGCAGAGATAGACAGGGAAAACCGTATCATTACAGACCTTTTAAGCCTGGTAAAAATGGATAAAAAGACAGCAGATCTTTCTATCCAGCATATGGATATCAATCATCTCCTTGAAGAGATCCTGAAAAGGCTTCGGCCTATTGCAGATAAAAGGAGTATTGATCTGATCCTTGACAGTTTCCGTCCGGTGGAGGCAGATGTAGATGAAATCAAATTTACTTCTGCGATCAGCAATCTGGTGGAGAATGCCATCAAGTATAATGTAGACGACGGATGGGTGAGAGTTTCTATTGATGCAGACCACAAGTATTTTTATGTTACTGTGGCAGATTCCGGTATGGGAATACCGGAAGAATCTCTTGATCGTATTTTTGAGAGATTTTATCGTGTGGATAAATCTCATTCCAGAGAGATCGGCGGTACAGGTCTGGGGCTTGCCATAACAAGAAGTACCATTGCCATGCATCATGGTGTGATCAAGGTGTTCAGCAGGGAAGGGGAAGGAACTACCTTCTCAGTCAGGATCCCGCTGTCATATATTCCATAGGAGGTGCCGGATGAAGAAAATAATCAGCATGCTTCTTCTGGCAGTCTTTATCTGTATCACGGCTGCCGGATGCAGTATTGAGGTAGAAGAAAAAGAGCCGGACAAATACAGTTATTATTATCTGAACCAGTCAGAGACGTCTTTGAGGAAAGAAGCTTATAACCCAAAGGAAGAGAACGGGGAAAATATGCTGAGAGAACTGATGCAGTATATCAGCAGCAAAAAGGCTCCGGAGGACGGGATTCCGCTTTTGCCGGAAAATGTGATCCTTAATTCTTATGATTTTCAGGACAGTACCCTGGTGATCGATTTTAGAGGCGGATACCGGGAGATGAGCAGGGCAAGAGAGGTTCTTACAAGAGCAGGCATCGTCATGACATTTCTTCAGATACCGGAGATCGAAAAGGTACGTTTTACTCTGGAAGGACAGGAATTAACAGATTCCAGAAACAATAAAATCGGAGAGATGACAAGACAAAGCTTTTTGAATCTTTCTGGAAAGAATATGGACAGCTACAGATATGATACCTTTACTTTATATTTTACAGATAAAAGCGGTCAGAAGCTGGTAAAGGAAAAAAGAAATATCTATTACAGAAGAACCCTTCCAAAAGAAAGTGTAGTTCTGGAGCAGCTGGCAAAGGGACCTATGGAGGAAGGACATTACGCTGTAATCCCTGAATCTTCTGTGGCTCTCAGCGCTATTATTGCAGACAGGATCTGCTATATTGATATGAACCGTGCTTTTCAGGAGGAGGCTCCTGACATAGCAGAGAATGTCCAGATATATGCGGTTGTGAATTCCCTTCTGGATTCCTGCGAAGCAGATAAAGTTCAGATCTCCATTGAAGGAAGTATGGAAGGAAACTTAAAAACCAGTATGCCTCTGTATACGTTTTATCAAAAAAATGAAGATCTGGTAGAACAGGAAGTTTCCAGTTCCTGATTCTGGAAGGATCTTATGAAAGGGATGACAAATGACAAGACGTCCATTATGTCTTGTGTGTCTGATCCTGATGCTGTGTATGTGGATCGCTGATCTGGCAGGGATACCGTTGATAAGCGGTGTCCCTTTGCCGGACACAGTACAGACTTACATCGAAAAGCATCCGGATGCTGTGATCTGCGGGGAGGTACAGCAGTGTCAGGCCACAGAGTTCTCCTTTTCTGTCTGTTTAAAACAAGTCTTTCTGATCGTTCGATCAGAAAAAATTCCCATTGATAATGTAAAAGTATTTTTAAAAAAAGAAGAAGATCTGCCGTCAGGTACGCTGGCTGTTTTTTCCGGACGTCTGGAATCAGTAGGTGCGCCCAGAAATCCGGGGGAGTTTGATTCTCGCCAGTATCATGCCTGCCAGCATATCTATTATTTTATGAAAAAGGCTGTACTAAAAAAGAAAAGTGCCGGATATTCCGGATATCGTCAGAAATTACTGGAACTGAAAGAACAGGTTCTTCATATCTTAAGAAATGCGGCAGGAAAAGATTCTCCGGTTTTTGAAGCAATGCTCCTGGGAGAAAAAACCGATTTGGAACAGGAAGTGAAAATGCGTTATCAGATGGCGGGGATGATCCATATTCTGGCTATTTCAGGACTGCATATCAGTATTCTTGGAATGGGGCTTTTTTCTCTGATGAAAAAAACAGGGTTGGGAAATGGAATTGCGGGACTTTTATCTCTTATAGTGATGCTTCAATATGGAATCTTTACAGGGGGAAGCGTTTCTTCCATGAGAGCGGTATGTATGTTTGTGCTTTCTGTAGGTGCAAAGATCCTGGGAAGAACTTATGATATCCTGACAGCTCTGGCAGTGTCCGCAATCCTGCTTCTTCTGAGTTCTCCTGCTTATTTATACAGCAGCGGTTTTCTGCTGTCTTTTGGGGCGGTCGCAGGTGTGGCTTTTGTGTCTCCCTGTGTGATAAAAATTATGAATATCAGGTGCAAAGCAGGAAAAGCTCTGGCAGGGTCTGCAGCAGTGCAGCTTTCAACACTTCCGATCATGCTGGCATCCTTTGGAGAGATATCCATTGCCGGTATTTTTCTGAACCTTGCAGTGCTTCCTACAGTAGGCGGTGTGCTCCTTAGCGGGCTGTGCTGCAGCATAGTTGGTTTTATAAACCAGGAGGCTGCTGCAGTGGCGGCTGTTCCCGGAAGAGTGCTTTTGGGGTTTTATGAAAAACTGGGTATGCTGGCAGGAAAACTGCCTTTTTGTACCTGGATCGGAGGAAAACCGGAAATCTGGCAGTGGGTGATCTACTATGGACTGATGGCGCTGGGAATATTCTGGGGACTGCGAAGTGCAGAAAAAAAGAAGAAAGCAGGCAGAGGTTTTTTATGCGGCCTGATCGTTCTGGCAGGGATCCTGCTTCTTTCCTGGCAGCCCCGAAAAGGACTTCGTATTACCTGTCTGGATATTGGACAGGGGGACGGAATCGTTCTGGAAATGCCGGAAAAAGGTGTATTTCTTATGGATTGTGGAAGCAGCAATAAGAAGAATATTGCAGCATACCAGCTTCTTCCATATCTGAAAAGCAGAGGGATCTCCTATATAGATGGTATCCTGGTCTCCCATACAGACAGCGATCATATCAGCGGTATACAGGAGCTTATGGAATACATGGTGCAGGGACTGACTTCTGTGAAGGCCGGAGTGTTGATGCTTCCTCAGTGGAAAGAAAAGCCGGAGGCATATCAGCTTCTGGAAAAACTGGCAAAGGAAGCTGGAATTCAGGTACTTCATGTGGAAAAAGGAAATGTTTTTTCCTGCGGAAAAGTAAAATTTCATATCCTTGCTCCTTTGAAGGATACTTTGGGAGATAATGTAAACGAGGATGGTATGGTGATGGAAATAGAGTACGGCGAATTTCAGGGGCTTTTTACCGGAGACATCGGAATGGATACAGAGAAAAAACTGCTGTCAGAGTTTTCGGATGTGGATTTTTTAAAAACAGCGCATCATGGGTCAAGGCATTCCACCTGTCAGGAATTTCTGGATCAGGTGAAACCGGAACTGGCAGTAATATCCTGTTCTGATTCCAATACTTATGGACATCCTTCACCGGAAACTACTCTTCGGATGAAAAAAAGTGGAATAAAAGTAGAATATACTATGAAAAACGGTGCGATTACTTTGCATACAGACGGAATCCGTATATGGACAGAACACTTTGTAAAATAAAAGTTCGGACAGGTTATGATGAATATCGGAGCCGGGGATTTGTCTTGCGGGAGGCAGTGAATCTTTGTATAATAGAAAAATAAAAAGAAACAGCAAAGGGAGTTTGGACTTGAAAAGCTTACAGGAAGATTTAAAAACAGGAAATTTTAAAACGGCATATCTTTTATATGGAGAAGAAGCATATCTTAGACAGCAGTATAAGGATAAGTTGCTGAATGCATTAAATCCAGATGGAGATACGATGAATTTCAGCCGGTATGAGGGAAAAGGGATCGAGGTAAGAGAGATGATCGATCTCTGTGAAACGATGCCTTTTTTTGCAGATCACAGGGTGATCCTTGTGGAAAACTCCGGATTTTTTAAGAATAAATGTGAAGAACTTGCTGATTATATGAAAACGCTTCCTGATTATGTGAGGATGATCTTTGTAGAGGAAGAAGCAGACAAGAGAAGCCGGATGTATAAAGCAGTGAAAAATATGGGACGGGTAACAGAATTTGCCCGCCAGGATGAAAAATCTCTGATGCGCTGGGCAGCCGGGATCCTTGGAAGAGAAGGCCGTAAGATTAAAACCTCTGATATGGAACTTTTTCTTATAAAGACCGGTACAGATATGGGAAACATCCGCATGGAACTGGAAAAACTGATCACTTATACGGAAGGCAGAGATATTGTGACAGCTCAGGATATCGAAGCTGTCTGCACTACACAGACAGCAAATAAGATTTTTGATATGGTCCGTGCGGTAACAGAAAAAAATCAGAAGCGTGCACTGGATCTTTATTATGACCTGCTGACGTTGAAGGAGCCTCCTATGAGAATCCTGTTTCTTCTTGCAAAACAGTTTCATCAGCTTTTTCTTGCAAAAAAAATGGCAGAAGAGGGTGTGGCTCAGCCGGAAATTGCTTCCCGTCTGGGTGTTCCTTCTTTTGTTGCCAGAAATATAGCAGCCTGTGCACGGTCTTATAGTTCGGAGGAACTTCGCAGAGCAGAAGAGGATTTTGTGGAGGCAGAAGAAGCGGTCAAGACCGGACGGCTTCAGGATGTGCTCAGTGTGGAACTGCTGATCGTGAAATATAGTTCCGGCAGATAAATTCCAATGTTTTTTCGTCTTCATGATTTCACAAAATTATTCTTATCATTACAGGTGTCTTGACACCTGTTAAGTCTGGTGGTATACTTGCAAAAAAATGTTAAGAATATGAGGAGAAGACATGAAAGAACGTTATGACGTGATCGTTGTTGGAACAGGAGCCGCAGGTCTGTACTGCGCCTTAAACCTTCCGGACAGGAAGAAGGTTCTGATGATCACAAAAAAAGAAGCAGACCAGTCGGATTCTTTTCTGGCTCAGGGAGGAATCTGCATGCTTCGGGGAGAGGCTGACTACAATGATTATTTTGAGGATACCATGCGTGCCGGCCATTATGAAAATAATAAAAAAGCTGTAGATCTGATGATCCGCAGCTCCAACAGTATTATCCGTGATCTTCTTATGAGAAATGTGGATTTTGAGCGAAGCGAGGAAGGCGACCTTCTGTTTACCAGAGAGGGGGCACATTCCCAGCCCAGAATCCTTTTTCATGAGGATATTACCGGAAAAGAAATCACCTCCAGACTTCTTGAACAGGCGCAGAGAAAAGAGAACATTGAAATCTGTGAATATATGACCATGGTGGATCTGATCTCTCAGGATAACATCTGCGGCGGAGTGGTGGTCATGGACGAACAGGATGAGATTTACGATGTCCGTGCACCTTATGTAGTCCTGGCCTGTGGAGGGCTTGGCGGGCTTTATAAAAATTCTACCAATTTTCCTCATATTACAGGAGATGCTCTTGGTATTGCCATGAAACATCAGATCGCTCTGGAGCATCTGGACTACATACAGATCCATCCGACCACACTTTATTCCAAAAAGCCGGGCCGGAGATTCCTGATCTCGGAATCTGTCCGGGGAGAGGGCGCTCACCTTTGTGACAAAAACGGACAGCGTTTTACCAATGAACTGCAGCCCAGAGATCTTCTGAGCCAGGCGATCTTTGCACAGATGGAAAAACAGGATACCGAATATGTGTGGGAGGATATGCGCCCGTTAGGTGAGGATACGATCATGAAACATTTTCCAAACATCTTCAAACGCTGTCTGGAGGAAGGATATGACGTACGAAAGGAACCGATTCCGGTCGTTCCGGCTCAGCACTATTTTATGGGAGGTATCCAGGTGGATCTGGGCAGCCGGACTTCCATGGAGGGGCTTTATGCCTGCGGCGAGACAAGCTGCAACGGAGTTCACGGAAAGAACCGGCTGGCAAGCAATTCTCTTCTGGAATCTCTGGTGTTTGCAAGAAGAGCGGCAGATGATATATTGTTTGGAAAGAAGCCGGAGCCATGCCGCGCAGGAGCGATTGACCGGAAATGCTATGAAGACCGGGAAGCTCTGATGGCAGGCTATCGGAAAAATGTATTAAATGAAATTGAAAGGATGAAAAACAGTCATGAATGAGATTACAATGAAAATGCAGGCAGATGAGCTGATCATGATGGCTCTGAGAGAGGATATTACAAGTGAGGACGTTTCTACCAATGCCGTAATGCCGGAGGCGCAGCAGGGAACCGTAGATCTGATCGCCAAGGAGGACGGAGTGATCGCAGGACTTCAGGTTTATGCAAGAGTATTTACCCTTCTTGATGAAAAGACTGAAATCGAATTTTTCTGTAAGGACGGAGATCAGGTAAGGAACGGGCAGCTTCTGGCAAAGGTGAACGGAGACATTCGTGTACTTCTTTCCGGTGAACGCGTGGCTCTTAACTATCTCCAGAGAATGAGCGGCATCGCTACTTATACAAGAGAGGTGGCAGGACTTCTGGAGGGCAGCAGCCTGACGCTTCTGGACACAAGAAAAACAACTCCAAACTGTCGTGTATTTGAAAAGTATGCAGTCCGTGTAGGCGGAGGCTGTAATCATCGTTATAACCTTTCCGATGGAGTGCTTCTGAAGGATAATCATATCGGAGCTGCCGGAAGCGTGGCAAAGGCAGTGGCTATGGCAAAGGCATATGCGCCTTTTGTGCGTAAGATTGAGATCGAAGTGGAGTCTCTGGAGCAGGTAAAAGAGGCGGTGGAAGCAGGTGCAGATATCATCATGCTGGACAATATGACGCCGGAACAGATGAAAGAGGCAGTTGCCCTTATTGACGGAAGAGCAGAGACAGAGTGTTCCGGAAATGTGACAAAAGAAAATATCGCAAAGATCCGTGACGTTGGCGTGGACTATGTTTCCAGCGGTGCACTGACTCATTCTGCACCAATCCTTGATATCTCTATGAAGAATCTTCATGCAGTCTGAGAGGAGGTATATCATGAACACCTCTGAGAGGAGAAAGGAGATCCTGCGTATCCTTCAGGGAACGGAAACTCCGGTTGCTGCCAGAGAACTTGCTGCAAGATTCGGTGTAAGCCGTCAGGTGATCGTTCAGGATATGGCGGTGATACGTGCGTCTACGCCGGGTATCCTATCTACGACCAAGGGATATGCCATACAGCAGGATACCAGTTTTACCAGAGAATTTAAGGTGCGTCACAGACAGGAGCAGGCGGCAGAGGAGCTGAACCTGATCGTAGACTGCGGCGGCCATGTAAAAAATATCAGTATCAGTCACAGAGTATACGGACGCGTATCTGCAGAAATGGATATCCGGTCCCGTCATGATGTGACAGAGTTTGTAGAGGCTTTAAACAGCAGTCATTCTACAGTCCTGAGCAATGCTACTTCAGGCTATCATTACCATCTGGTGGAGGCATCCAGCCAGGAACGGCTGGACCTGATCGGACAGCAGCTTGAAAAAGCCGGATTCCTGGCGCCTTTGCAGCCCTGGGAGAAGAAAGAAAAAGAGGAGAATCAATGATGAAGATCGCAGAGATACAGGAGGAGATCCTCCGTCTGAAAAAGGAAAAGAATATCTGTATTCTGGCACATGCCTATCAGGGGCATGAGATCCTGGAGGTTGCAGATTACACAGGTGATTCTTATGGATTAAGCGTGCAGGCTTCCAAAAGTGACTGTGACGGCATCCTTATGTGCGGTGTACGTTTTATGGCAGAGACATGTAAGATATTAAGCCCGGATAAAAAGGTGTGGCTTCCAAATCCCACAGCAGGCTGCCCTATGGCAGAGCAGCTTACAGTCGATGAGCTGAGAGAATTGAAAAAGCAATATCCCGGCTATGCAGTTGTGGCTTATATCAATACGACATCTGAATTGAAAACAGAGTGTGACGTGTGTGTGACTTCTGCTTCTGCAGTGGAGATCTGCCGCCGCCTGGATCATGATAAGATCCTTTTTATACCGGATCCAAATCTGGGGCATTTTGTTGCAGAGCAGATTCCGGAAAAGACCTTTGCTTTTTATAACGGAGGATGTCCCCGTCATGCGGCAGTTACCGGAGCGGAGACAGAAAAAGCGAAAGCTGCCCATCCGGAAGCTCTTCTTCTTGTACATCCCGAGTGTCGTCCGGAGGTTGTGGCACATGCGGATTATGTGGGCTCTACCACAGGGATCATGGCCTATGTGGAAAAATCAGAAACAAAAGAATTTATCATTGGGACAGAGAACAGTATTGTAGAGCATCTGCAGTTTTCCTATCCGGAAAAAAGATTTTATCCTCTTTCCGTAGCTCTGACCTGTATGGATATGAAGGTTACGACACTGATGGATATTTATAACTGTCTGAAAGGACAGGGAGGAGAAGAGATCCGGCTGCCACAGGATGTTATGGACGGAGCAGAAAAATGTATCAGAAGAATGGTTGAGCTTGGGTGATCGATAAAACAGAAAAAAGACAGTCACATGACGGTTGTGACTGTCTTTTTTAATTATAAGCTTATAATTAAAAACAAATTCGTTTTCTATCAGCCGATGTTGTTAACGGCTTTTGTCAAACGGGAAACTTTTCTTGCACAGTTGTTTTTGTGGTAAACACCCTTGGATGTTGCTTTGCTGATAGTAGCGATTGCCTCGTTGAGTGCTACCTGTGCAGCAGCCTTATCGTTGTTCTGAACTGCAGCTTCTACCTTTTTGATGGAAGTTTTAACAGCAGAGCGGATAGACTTGTTTCTCGCAGCTTTAGTTCTGTTTACTAAAATTCTTTTCTTTGCGGATTTAATGTTAGCCAATGTGATACACCTCCATTTCGAGTTTTTGATGATCTGTTCCAGAAACAGACACGGGCGCTTCTGTGAACATGCTTATATATTTTAGTACACATATCTTTGAATGTCAATACATAATTCCCATAAAAAAGACAAATCCTACATAAAAAGACAATCCGGAGGAGAAAAAATGTTGGGTAACAGCAGGATCAGAACGGATCTGGCACTGGAGGCGACAGAAAGCTTTGCTGAAAAGGATACGGAGCTTCGAGGTGTGGAGATTCATGAAGACTATAATGAAGAAAAGGATATTCGAACAACGATAGTAAAGATTACTACAGAAAACGGGGCAAAGGCAATGGGACGTCCTCAGGGAAATTATATTACCATAGAAGCTCCTGACCTGTCTGCTTCTGATGAAGATTACCATCGGGAAATATCAGAGGAAATCGCAAAGCATCTTCACAGTCTGATCGATCTGGACAGGGAAACATCGGTTCTTGTAGTGGGACTGGGGAATCAGGGGATCACAGCAGACTCTCTGGGGCCACTTGTGATTGATAATCTCCGTATGACGCGGCATATCATCCGGGAATACGGGCTGAAAAGTAACGGAAAGGAAATCCTGCATCGGGTCAGCGGGATCATACCCGGGGTAATGGCACAGACGGGAATGGAAACTTCGGAGATCATTCAGGGGGTTACGGCAGAAACAAAACCAGATGTAGTCATTGCAGTAGATGCTCTGGCTGCCCGCAGTGTTCGAAGGCTGAACCGGACAGTTCAGATCACAGATACCGGGATTCATCCCGGTTCCGGCGTGGGCAATCACAGAAACGGACTTACAGAAGAGAATCTTCAGGTAAAAGTGATCGGTATAGGAGTTCCTACGGTAGTAGATGCGGCGACCATCGTCCATGATTCTATGGCGCATCTTCTGGATACTCTGGAAGAACAGGAACAGAAAGAATTTCTGGAAGAGATGATATCTCCCAATCTATACAGCATGTTTGTTACGCCAAAGGATGTGGATGAGACAGTGAAATATCTGAGTTTTACCATATCAGAAGGGCTGAATATGGCATTTTCTTAAGGTATGGTCATAATCATTGTTTTTTTGTCATAGGATACTTTGAAAGAGGTGATCCTATGACAAAACTCCAGAAAGCATGCTGTATTATCATGAGTTTATGTTTTTGGGCAGTTCTGGCTGTAATGCCAGGCCCCTTTTTTATGAGAGGAAATGCATACAGGCAGTTTCCTCTTTATTGTTTTCTGGAGAAAAAAGCCAGAAGTGTTCCGGAGAGAGAAGATCCGGAAACCTATGAGAAGCTGATGGAAGGGAATGCTGCATATCTGGCAAAACAGATGGAAAAAGAAAACAGGGATCTGGATATAGAGCCAGCGCCGGAAACTCAGGACATGCCGTCTCAGGAGCAGAAGAAAGAAGAGCATATTCAGCCGGCAGAAAATAAAAAGAAGACGGAAATAGCAGAAGTTCCCTCGGTAACGGAAAAACCTGCAGTAACAGAAACACCTGTAATAACGGAAGCGCCTGCAGTAACAGCTGCTCCTGTTCTGGCGCAGATCCAGCCGGCGCCAGTAATCGACCTGTCGCCGGAGATCCTTGCGGACTATGATTATCTGTTGAATCAATTTTTTATTGTAGATGAAAATACTGCTACAAATCCAGAACAGCTGAATGCAGAAAAGTTTCTGGCAAAGGATCTTACCATAAAGAAGGATTCTGATAATCCTCAGATCCTTATTTATCACAGTCACACTCAGGAAATCTTTGTGGATTCCAGAGAAGGAGAAATCGCAGACACCATTGTAGGTGTAGGAGATCATCTTGAAAAAATCCTTACCGATATTTATGGCTATCAGGTGCTTCATATAACAGAGCAGTTTGATATGGCCGGAGGTCAGCTTGACCGCAGTGCGGCTTATGATTACGCACGGCCTTATATAGAAAAAATTCTGGCAGAGAATCCGTCTATAGAAGTGATCATAGATCTTCACAGAGACGGCGTGCCGGAGGACCGTCATCTGGTCACTACGATTAATGGAAAACCAACGGCACAGATCATGTTCTATAATGGTCTCAGCTATACACGGTCAAAAGGTGTGGTAGATTATCTGCCCAATCCCTACATAGAAGATAACCTTGCGTTTTCTTTTCAGATGGAATACCAGGCAGCGCAGTACTACCCGGATTTTTACAGAGGAATCTATCTGTCCGGACTGAGATATAATCTGCATCTGAGAAAAAGAGCAGTTCTTCTGGAAGCGGGGGCGCAGACAAATACAGTACAGGAGGTAAAAAATGCAATGGAACCTTTTGCAGATATACTGGATCGGGTGCTGAGGGGAGATAAATAGGGGATGTTTGAAAAGATGATACAGTTCCAGATATTTCAATAAGAAAAAGTACAAAAGAAAGCGACAAAATATACAAAAAATATTGACAATCAAGGAATTAAATGTTATTTTTAGATAAATAATAAATAAAGTTTATTAATTAATGTGACAAGGAGGGAACAAATGGAAAAGACAAAAGTTATATTATTGGGAACTGGTTTTATTGCTCATATTCATATGGAAAGCTACCAGCGTTTTGTGCATGAGGCGGAGATCGTGGCTGTCTATGGAAGAAATCTGGAAAAAGCCAGAGAATTTGCAAGGCAGTATAAAATTCCGGCAGCCTATAATAATGTGGACGAGCTTTTGGAAAAAGAAGATGCAGAAGTTGTAGACATTTGTCTCCCTAATTATTTACATCATGAAATGTGTTTAAAAGCAGCATTTGCCATGAAACATGTAATTGTTGAGAAACCTCTTGCGATGACCCTGGAGCAGGCGGATGAAATGATCCAGGTATGCAAAAGCCGTGGACGGAAGCTTATGTATGCGGAAGAGTTATGTTTTGCTCCTAAATATGAGCGGGTTCGTGAAATGGTAAATGCAGGAGCAGTGGGCGATGTGTATATGCTGAAGCAGGCAGAAAAACATGATGGTCCTCACAGCCCCTGGTTTTATAACAAAGAAA